>JAKJGD010000153.1 GCA_022704585.1 Spirochaetota bacterium
CCCGCCGGTGAAGAACTCGTGGTAGGCCCTGTTGCCGTACAGAATCAATCCGTCCTTGCCGATGATCGAAACCGGGTGCTTCAACGATTCGAAGACGGCATGATCGGAAGAAAGTGTTGCAGCCGCTTCTCCCTTTTTTTCATAATCAACGCTCATGAGGCACTGATACCTTCACAATCTTCCCCGCGTCCGGTGCTGCCCGGGCGCGGGAGCAGGTTACTCGACAGTCCGGATATTCACGAAATACTTGTCTTTACGCTTTATCTCGAAATTCAGATACTTTGTTTCCTGAACCGCACCGTTGAAGCCGATGTACTGGACTGCGGCGGTGTACTTACCCGGGAGCAGGCGCATTCGCGCCAGCTGCAGGTTCGCCGGGAGCGTGTGCCAGCAGCGGAGGTCCGGCTTTATGGTGGCGAAGAGCGCCGTACCGGTCCCGGCTCCCACGATGAGTCCCATGAGCGCGGACAGGCCGCTGTTTCCCTTGGAAAGCTGCCGTGTCGCCTCTTGCGCGCCGATGCCGGCTGCCAGCGATATAAGGGCCTTTGTCACAATGGACGCAGCGACCTCGCCGCGGAGCCGCGCGTAATCGTCCTCCAGGTTCTTGATGGCGGTGTATTCTATGTTCTCGAGGACTTCCGTCTCGATTGTCCGGTTCATGACGGTCACCCTGAGTGACTTTGTCCTGTTTGTCCGGATTTTGAATTTCGGGATAGGGTTTTCCGCCAGGCCGATGGTGTTCATTACGGCACCGACGGTCAGGCCGGCGGCCAGGCTCCTGGTAGCCAGGGTGGCCACGATTGCCGCGTTCATCCCCGGCTCGTCGAGGAGCCTGCCCCGGGAAACCTTGATGGGGCAGCGGCCGGCCTGGAAGATGACCACCAGCTCGCCGGTGGGGTCGGTTTTTTTCGAGCGCTGCAGCTGCGCGAGGTCGGCCCGGGCCGTCGCCATGCCCGGCTTAAGCTGTAAGATCTGCTTGTATTCCACTTCCGCGTATTCCCGGTCGTCTTCGCTGCCGGTCGTGTCGGCGCGGAGCTCGTGGGCTATGGCGGCGAGGTACTTGGCCATGATATTCTGCTTGTACCGCGCCTCGCCCTTCTCGTTCTTGATTTTCTGGAGCTCGTTGTTGACCGCCTTGAACTCGACCGCGGCGTCATCGGGGCTGTTCAGCGACAGGTAGTTGATTCCGAGGAACATGTGGATCAGGACTTTTTCGAAATCTTCTCCGCGATAATTGGTGATCGTCTGGTCGGCGATCAGGGCCGCCGCTTCCTGCGTCACGCTGATCGGGATGACCTGCGCGATTTTGGCCGCCATCTCGAGGATCCTGTTGCTGTCCTCGTGCTTGCCCGCCATGTGAAGGAGATATCCCGCTTCCATCATGAGGAGGAGCTTGTCCTTGCCCGCATTCTTGATCTGCGGGACGAGCATCTTCGCGGCCTCAAGCTCCTGGCCCTGGTAAAATTTTTCCTCCGGCGCGTTGATGACCTCGCGATAGTCCTTTCCGCATGCGAGCGGGAGCAGCGCGAGTATGAGGAGTGCAAGGGCAGCTGTGAGTTTCGGGGTCATGGGCGGGTGCCTCCGCGTGCTCAGAAGCCGATCCTGTCCGTGGATGTGCTTTTTAAAAACTCCTGCCGGTCCTGCCAGCGCAGAACGCCGGTCCCCAGCTCTTTCAGCTTCATGGTAACGACGATGTACTGGATTTTTTTGCCGCCGTCGTAACGCACATTTTCGGTGATGTGCCCGAACAGGAAAAAATTGGGAGATTTGAGGTTGCCGACCGGTACGGCGCTGTCGGGATCGATCAGCCCGGTCATTCCTTTTTCCATCTCTTTAATGGCTTCCCTGGTGTATGAGTCATCGACGAACTCGATCCTCATCTGTATCAGGTTGTTCACTATTTCGTCGGTAAGCATTCTCGTGTCGATGTGCTCGGCCGTGTCGTTCTTGATCCTCTGGGTTTGAATCAGCGCGGGCTTGTTCCAGCTGCTCTTCAAATATGTATAGAGGGAGCCGACCATTTTGTTGACGGTCGTTTTGATCTCCCGCGGCCCCCATTCCATCGATCCCTTGTCCTTGCTCGCATCACGGTACTGGGTGCTGCCACAGCTTACCGCCAGTATGGAAATCGCAATGACCAACACGGCTGCTCTGTTCATATGAATCTCCTTGGATTTTTTACGGGTGCCTTGCGGCTACTATGTATTACAATAGCGAAAAAAAACCGGTATCATTACTGATTCTTTCCCACCCCCGGGGAATGAAATGATAGTTGATTAATGAAATCCGGGCCTTTAATTGTCAATAAAGTAAATATATTTTTTTAAACCCTTTGCGGGGCCGGCACGCGAAGGCCTGTAAATGCGGCGTATTTGCCGGATTGCCCGGAAACGACCCCGTCCGGAATGGTTATCCGGCGGGTCGCTACCGGCCGGGCCCCCCGCATAGCTCCATCACCTGTTTGACCGTTTCATCGGTATCCAGGTTCCGGATAATTGCCGCGTGTTCTTTCCGGTCCAGGGTATGCCGGTAGAGAGGGTCATAATAGGTTTCCAGCATGATGCGAATGAATTCCCGTATGTTTCCCGCGCGGTAGAGCCCGATAAGCAGATCGGCATTTTTTTTGCCCAGCTTCGGCGTAAGGCCGGTCACGATGACGGGAATGTTGTCGTCGGTGCAGTGCTCGTGGTACTCGTTGTATATTATCTCGACGCGGCGCTCTAACGGCGTGTCTATCAGGATCGAGGGCGAGCATCTCATCAGCTCGTACAGCGACGGCGGTAGATGCAGGTTGCCGATTTTGCGGGACTCGCCTTCGATGACGATGCCCGGCGCACCGGCCAGCCCGCGGATGCGGTCGCAGAGCAGGCTCTCGAACCGCTTCTGCGATTTCTGCGCTATGCCGATGCCGCCGAATACGGAGCTCCGGTGGCCCGCCATCCCCTCCAGGTCGATCGCGTACGGGAGCTTCCTGATGATCTCGGTTTTGCCCGTTCCGGTCAGGCCCTGGAGCACGAAGAGCGGGGCCGGGAGCAGGATGGACGCGAGCTGCCCTGCGACATGACGCCGGTAGCCCTTGTATCCGTCCCGGAGCCGGAACACCGGCATGCCCAGCGAGTCGAGCAGGGCTGCCAGTGACCCGGAGCGCATGCCGCCCCGCGCGCACATGATCACGATATTCCGGTCGCGGTATTGCATGAAGGAGCCCACCAGTTCCGGGAGCTTCCCGCCGACAATCGCGGTGCCCCGCGTGATGGCGCTGTCCCTGCCCATCGCCCGGTACATGGTCCCCACTTCCCTGCGCTCGCTGTCGTCGAACAGGGGAATATTGACCGCTCCTTCTACGTGGTCCTCGGCGAATTCAATCGGTGCGCGCACGTCGATGTATATCCTGTCGGGGATCTCGAGAGATTCGCTGTAGGTTATATCGTTCATTATTCAGCCTTTATTATAAGAAAGCAGGCCGGAAGGGGCGATCAGATATCCGGCATGCGGGCGGTCACGCGCCCGGTCCAGGCGAGCTCCTCCGCCGCCTGGAGCACCACCTGCATGTAGGCCTTCATGGATTCATGGAACAGCTGCGGATGGAAATCTGCGGGGCCGACGGTTTTTCTGATCGTCTCCGTTCCGGTGAAACCGCCGACCTCGACGGGACCGCCGCCGGCGAGGATCACCTGCACGTTATCAAGCCTCACCTCGAAAATGCCCGTGACTTCACCGTCCCGGAAGCGGTAGCGATCGAGCCTGCGGTTGTCGGCGATGATGTAGATGTGCTGAAGCTCACGCTGGAACAGGGCACCGTTTTTTTCAGAGTAACGGTACCAGCCAAGGTCGATGAGACGATGCTCATCCGGCTCGAAACCTATCTCCTCCCGGGCTTCCTTGGCGACCTTGCTGCCGCCGACCCCGTAGGGCACGTGGCCGCCTACGGTTATATCGAGGCAGTTCGGGTAGTGTTCCTTGTGCGGGGCGCGGAGCTGGAAGAGGAGGCAGGGCCCGTCGTCTGCATCCCTCATGATCCAGAGGTGGACCGCCTCGTGCGGCGTGCCGTCCCGGTGGGCAATGTCCCTCTCGACCGATTCCCCCGTTGGGAGGCCGTTTTCCCAATCCCAGACTTCCAGCAGCTCGGTGATACCAGTACATTTCTGCATAATGACTTCGCTTTGTCCGGGGCCGCTGGTGTTCAATTATGCATCAAGGGCAGCCGGACGGAGATATAAAAGGCGCCCGAAGCGCATCAAGCCAGGCTTTTCCTGCCCCGGGGCTGTATAAACTGATGAAAAACGGCACAGGATTGACAAGCTTTTTTTATTTAAAATAGATAATCATACACCGATATTATAAACGATATAAAAGGCTGAAAAACCATGGTTGAAATCTCATTGAACGGCGCTGAAAATCCGGCGGGCATCGGTCCAGCGGCATCGACCGGTAAAAAACGGGGCGGGAAAAGCCTGCTTCCGTTCGGCATTTTTTTCATGCTTTTCCTGATCGAGACGATCATGGCGGCCGGCGCCGCAGGTGCCTACTTCCTGTATGCCGGGGCCGGCAGGATCTCCGAGATCGAGGCGGATACCAGGTCGCATGCCGTAAACCTTGCCGAGGCGCTCGGGGGAGCGGCGGAGCTGAGCTACCGGGCCAAGAACTATGCCAGGCTCAAAAAACTGTTCCAGGAAAAGATCGGGGAGCGCACCATCGATGAGGCTTTTTTCGTTCTCAGGAGCGGGAAGCTGATCGCGCATTCCGACCCGCAGGCCGGGGAAAAGCTTAAGGGCACCATGGCCGGCGGCGGGTCGGCCTACAACCTCGACCTGATCCTCCAGCCGGTCAACAGCAACAGCACCGGGGTCCTTTTCACCGACTACAACATCGTATCCAGACCCGTGCCCTTTGAACGCAGCCAGCAGGACCTGATCAGGCACTACCTGTACCGCGGCATCGACTCGAGCGGATGGCTTGCCAGCAGGGCGGTCTACGGCAGGAAGAAGCCGGTCGGCACTGTCGGGCTTATCATATCGAAGACGAGAATATACGCGTTTATCCGGGACCATGTGGACCGCACCCTGCAGGTGTTCCGCATCGCCTTTGCGGCCGCGTTCCTCGTATCGCTGACAGTGTCGCTCGTGGTCTACGGCCGGTACCGGGGCATACGCAGGCGTGCGCTCGAGGAGCGGCGGAGCGCCAGGCCCGGCGCAGACGGCGAGCTGTACGACATGTCCGTGGCGGTGGCGCCCGTCGCCGGGTCCGAAAGGGCAATAGCGGTGAACATGGATGACCTGGTCGAGGAGGGCTCATATGACGCGGTGCTGGCCGCCGGCGGGTCGGACCGGGGCACCGGCAGGAAAATAAAAGACGCCATACCGGCGGATGATAAGGAGTAGCGCCGTGATAATCAATCACGCGGAAATACTGGACAACAAGGCGGCGGTGGTCGAGATAGACGGACCGCTCGACAGCCATACGAGCCCCGGGTTCGAGGAATATATCAATCAGATCCTCGCGAAGAACATCCTGTTCATCATGTTCGACGCGGGCAAAATGACCTACGTCAGCTCCGAGGGGATCGGCCTGCTCCTCTTTCTCCAGAGAAAAATCTCCGAGGCTAACGGATTCTTCGTGATCTTCGACCTGCCCGGAGAGATACTCACCCTGTACCGTCTCCTCGGGTTCGACAAGGTCTTCCGCATAGCCGAATCGCGCGCGGACGCGCTCCAGATCATGGACCGGCAGATGGAGCTCAGGGAGAGCGGGGGG
>JAKJGD010000154.1 GCA_022704585.1 Spirochaetota bacterium
CCACGTCGTGTTCGGCACGAAGCTGGAGACCCCGTACGAGGAGTGGAAACGCGGCCCATACGCGGCCAGGGGCATCCAGTGCCAGGGATGCCACATGTACCAGCGGCCGGGTATCCCGGCCACCGGCTCTACCGCGCGCCCGGACAACCCGGGGGAAGCGGCCGCGGGCGGGCCTGCGCGGGGCCATGTGTTCACCCATTATTTTGTCGGAGGCAATACGCTGGTGCCTCCCCTGTTCGGCAACAGGGAACAGGCGACGATGGCGGAGGAACGGCTGAAAAATGCTGCTACGATAAAAATTGACGACACCATATCCGGGGGCATCTTGAAAATAACCGTGACCAACACGGGAGCGGGCCATGCCATACCGACCGGGCTCTCGCATGTCCGGCAGATCTGGCTCGAGGTGACGGTCACCGGCCCCGGCGGGAAGGTGCTGTTCCAAAGCGGAAAGCCTGATGCCG
The DNA here is from genome assembly GCA_022704585.1 of Spirochaetota bacterium. Next base: position 465 of record JAKJGD010000154.1, read on the forward strand.
CAGGCGTGATAGGGCCATCTGCGATTATATACAATACGGTATTCGGAGACGGAAACGGCAGGCCGGTCATGAACGTGGCAAAAGCGCGATTGATACTGAAAGACAGGCGCATCGGCCCCATGCAGAGCGTGTCGGAGTCATATCGTCTGCCGGTGATACGGGTGAGACCGGTTGCGGCGGAGGTAAAGCTCTGGTACCGGATCGCGCCCCAGGAGCTGGTTGACTCGGTGCTCGGGAAGGGGAAACTGAAAATCCCGGCCGTTCTGATGGCATCGGATAAAACAACGCTGACTGTGAAGTAGGGGCGTTCGGCGTCAGGAAAGCTCCCTGAGTGCCTGCAATACCTCTTCGGCATGGCCTTTAACGCTGACCCTGTTCCATGCGCGCCGAAGCGTCCCGGCAGGATCGATAAGAAACGTGGACCTGACAACCCCGTAAAACTCCCTGCCGTATAATTTCTTTTTCTGCCATACCCCGTACCGGTTCAGGGTTTTTTTCCCGGTATCACTGAGCAGGATGACCCCGAGCCCGTGCTTGTCGATAAATCGGGCATGGCTTTCGCCCGGATCGGGGCTTATCCCGATCACGATTGCGCCGAGTTTTTTGAATTTGCCGGCCAGTGCGGTGAAATCGACGGCTTCCGCCGTGCATCCTGATGTGTTGTCTTTCGGGTAAAAGTAGAGGACAACCCAGGAGCCGCGCATATCATCCAGGGAGGTCAACGTTCCCGCGTGATCCGGCAGCGTGAACTCGGGCGCAGTATCGCCGGTTTTAAGGGTTTTCGGGGCCATGGCCGTGCTCCTGCATAGTCGATTTAATGGAATATTCTACAGTGGTTGGTTTGTCCGTGTCAAGATATAGCGCAAAAAAAATTGATGACGAGATCAGGAAGGTCCACCGTGAAATAGCTGCGCTGGCCGAGGAGCGTCTTGCCGAATTCAGGCGTATCTGGGAATCGGGAGACGATACTGCACTGTTCGCGGAGCTGGCATTCTGCCTCCTCACGCCCCAGTCGGGTGCGAGGAGGTGCGCGCAGGCCGTGGAGCGTCTGAAGAAGTCGGGGAATCTCTTCCATGGCGGTTTCGATGACATTTGCCCGGACCTGAACATAGTCAGGTTCAAGAACAATAAGACGCGATACCTGATAGAAGCCCGCGAAAAGTTCTGGAGCGGCGGCGTATCGCTGAGGGAATTACTCGGTGAATGCGGGGACGCCCGGTCAATGAGAAAATTGCTCGTCGACAGCGTCAGGGGTATCGGGTTCAAGGAGGCGAGCCATTTTCTCCGGAATATCGGTCTCGGGGAGGATCTTGCCATTCTCGACCGCCATGTACTCAGGGTCATGGCCGGGCTCGAACTGCTCGGAAGCGTGCCGGTCGTTGCCGGCGGTCCGGGCCGCGTCGCGATCCCGCAATCACTGTCCGGGACGAAGTACATCGTCCTGGAAGAGCGGCTCAGAAAATATGCCGCCCGCGCCGGCGTGCCCATGGGCCACCTCGATTTCGTGCTCTTCTACATGGCTACGGGGGACATCTTCAAGTAGGAGGAGTGATCAGGTTTTTTTCAATTTATCGGCCAGATCGTAGAGCGTGAGCACGTGCTTGCGCTCCTCGGCGATGATTCTCTCGAGCATGTCCGCTGTTGCGTGGTGTTTCGGGTAGAGGCGCTTCATCTCCTTGTATAATAAAATCGATTCCTTTTCTGCGATGAAAGCGTGCTTGATAGCATCCAGCGGCGTTTCGATGGCGCGGACGAAATCCCTGATGTTTGACGTGTGACGGTCGAACACTAAACCTCCGCCGACCGCACGCAGGTAGGCATAGTAGTCATCATTGAAAATCCCTTCGTCAACGGCGTCAGGGCGCCACTGGAAGGATTGAAACAGGTCCCTGTGAACCAGCTCTTCTCGTGCGAGAAAAGAAAAAACATCTATAACGGCGGGTTCCTTGAAGTGGCGGCCGCACTCCTTGTAAAAATCATGCCCTGTATCCTCAAGCTTGATTGCAATATCAATGATCTCTTTTATGCTGTAGGCCATGTCCGTGCCCCGTATGAGTGGATTAACATTCTGAAATTAGCAACATATATGATAATTTGTCAAGTCAATATGAGTTATTCACGTATCAGGCCATATGTACCGGAGTTAAAACAAGGATTAGATTTACCGACCGAACAGACGTTATTTAATTTCTTGACATATATAGACGATCCTGTTCTTTATACATAATGGATGATCAACGTACCGTGTCCATATGTCGAAGGCATCGACGGAGCGGACTGGTCATCGGGCATCAGTGTACGAGGGCATGAGTCTATCAGTGCAAACTATACCGGAACAGGGAGGTTCCTGCTGCAAAGCCGCGTGGATTTTCCCTGCGAATCTGTACTTGAATATTCAAAGCGTACGTAACGACTTCCTGAGATGAACTACCGAAACCTTAACAAAAGCGAGCTGATCGACCGTGTCCGGATGCTGGAAAATCAGCTGGAAGAGCTGAAGGGGAAAGACCGGCTCAGCTCACTGCTTGATAATATCAGGACCATTGTCGTGGTCACTGACGGGGAGGGCGTCCTTCATTACACCACCCCTTCTTTCGAATGGACCCTCGGCTACGAGGAAGAGGACCTGAAAAAGGCCAGGTTCATTGATTATATTCACCCCGAGGACAGGAAGCGCGTTGAAGACGTATTACGCATGGTGCTCAACTCGGACGGATCGTCGCTTATATTCCCCGAATTCCGGTTCCAGCACAAGCGTGGGGCCTGGATATACCTTGAAGGGGATATCACGAACCAGATGCACGATGCCTCCCTTAAGGGGCTGGTCCTCAACCTCTATGACGTAACCCAGCGGAAACTCTTCGAAGTCGATTACGCCCGGCTCCTCGGCGCCATCAGGATCTCCACCGACAGCTTTCTTCTGAGCGATAACGAGGGCAATATTATATTCGTCAACGATGCGACCATGAAGCTGCTGGAGTCCGGCTCCAAGAACGAAATAATCGGCAGGAACATTTCCTCCTTCATAAGCGAAGGGGAGTTCAAGGAGCTGAGCAGGGCGGTACGTTACAACCAGGGGCAGATCAAGAGCGTGGAGCACCGGTTCGTGACCTCGACGGGACGGACCATACCCGTCGAATCCAGCATTGCAGTCATGAAGGACAGCAACCGCCAGGATATCGGCCTTGTTTATATCACGCGGGACATAACCGAGCGCAAGAGGGTCGAGGCCGAGATCGTACAGTACCGCTACCACCTGGAGGAGATCGTCGAGGCCCGCACCGCCGAGCTGAACCAGAGCATGGGGAAGCTCCGGACAACCCTGGACGGGATCGTCGTCTCGATGGGATATGCGCTGGAATCGAGGGACCAGTACACGGCAGGCCACCAGCACCGCGTGGCCGAGGTCGCCTCGGAGATAGTCCGGGTCATGGGCCTCCCTGATAACACGATAGAGGGGATCCGCATGGCGGGCCTGATTCACGATATCGGCAAGATATACGTACCTTCGGAGATATTGAACAAGCACGGGAAGCTCGACGAAGTCGAGTTTATGCTCATCAAGAAGCACCCGCAGGTTGGATACGACATACTGAAATCGATCGATTTTCCCTGGCCGATCGCGCAGATAGTGTACCAGCACCATGAAAAGATGAACGGATCAGGATACCCCCGGGGGCTGAAGGACGGGGAGATACTGCTCGAGGCCAAGATCATATGCGTCGCGGACGTCATAGAGGCGATGACGATCGACAGGCCCTACAAGGGCGGGGTGGGCATCGAGGGCGCGCTCGAGGAGATCGAGAAGAACAGGGGCGAGCTCTATGATCCGGCGGTTGTTGATTCCTGCATGAGGCTCTTTAAGGAAAAAGGCTACCGGTTCACCTAACAGTTTCCTGAAAAACTCCATCCATGGAGTTTTTCAGGGTCGGTTTTGAGAAGTGAATTCTTAAAACCTCACATTTTTCTCGGCAAGCGCCTCGAAAAATAGCGGTACATCCTGCACCGCATTAGCAGTTTGCTGCTTTTCGGCAAACTGCTAATCTTTCCAGTTGCTTACCGCTTCTACGATCAGCCGCACGCCGAATCCGGTGGCGTTCTTGGGACGGTATCCGCGCGGTTTGGAGTTTCGCGCCGTGCCTGCGATGTCGATATGCGCCCATTTCTTCGTTTTAACGAACTTCTTCAGAAACATCCCTCCCATGATGGTCCCCGAGTTCTTTTCAGCTGAAATGTTGCTGATGTCCGCTATGTCAGACTTAAGGTTTTCCTCGTAATCCCTGTGCAGGGGGAGCCTCCAGATCGCCTCGCCGGTCGAGTTGCCGGCGTCCTCCAGGAGGCGGGCCAGGTCGTCGTCCGTTGTCATGTATCCGGCCAGGAGCTCGCCGAAGGTGACCACGCAGGCGCCGGTGAGTGTCGCGATATCGACGATGCACTCCGGCTTCAGCCGCTTTTCGGTGAAGGCGATGGCATCCGCGAGTATGAGGCGTCCTTCCGCGTCGGTATTGCCGATCTCCACCGTGGTCCCGTCGAACGCGGTGAACACATCGCCGGGGCGGTAGGAGTCGTTCGACAGCATGTTCTCCGTCAGGGGCAGCACGGCGTAAATGTTTTTCGGGAGCTTCAGCTCGGCGACAGACTTCAGGGTGAACAGAGCGGCTGCGGCCCCGGCCATGTCGGTGCGCATGTCCTCGATGTGCCCCGAGGGCTTGAGGTTCATGCCGCCCGAGTCGAACGTGATGCCCTTGCCGATGACCGAGAAAAATTTTTTGCTCCGGGGGTTGCCCCGGTACGCGAGCACGACGAGCGCCGGCGGCCGCCTGCTGCCCTTGTTCACCGCCAGCAGGAGGCCCATTTTCATCTTCTCGATCTCCTTAAGGCCATACACGGTGCAGGTCACGCCGGGCAGCCCGCCCAGCGCGCGGGCCTCGCGGGCTATGCCGAGCGGGTCCGATTTTTCGCTGATCTCATTGATGAGGTCGCGGCAGAGCAGCGTGTTGCGCGAGACGATCGCTACTTTTTTCAGAATTGATGCCGCCTTTTTCTCCCCGGTCAGGAATACCGCGCTTTTCAGGAGGACCTTCCCGTTGTCGCCGCTGACGGTTTTGTATCTGTCAAAACTGTAATTTGACAGGAACAGCCCCTCGGCAATCGCCTCGAGGACGTGTGCGGCGTCCAGTCCCTTGACTGCGGGCAGGAGAACGGTAACTGAGGCGATTGACCTCTCACGGCAGGGTCCGGTGGCTGCAGACGCGGAGCGGCGGAGAGACTCCATGTCGATCTCT
>JAKJGD010000155.1 GCA_022704585.1 Spirochaetota bacterium
GTACCGGCAGGTCTTGAACCCGCCCATGGTGCCGTTAGCCGCACCGCAGTCGCGCGGGCCGCTGTATTCGAAGCGGTTCGTCGTCTCGGCCCTGCCGCCGCGGCAGTGAACGCGGGCCGTGAGCGGCATCATGCCGCCGCCATACGCCACCTCCATGACATCGGCGATTTTCCGCGCCACGTCATCCCCCCCGACCGGGCATAAATTGATCGCGAACTTGTCCTCGACAATGCGGGTCGCGTACGCCGAGCACCCGGGCATGCCGCAGGCGCCGCAGTTGGCGCCCGGGAGCGCCTCGAGCACTCGCTCAACGCGGGGGTCTTTTTTTACCCGCAGCAGCCGCAGCGCGACGGACAGCAGCAGTCCGAACAGCAGGGCGAGCGCCGTCACCAGAGCCACCGCAGGTATTGAGGGGAATATCGTTTCGATCATGGTGGTGTCTTAAAAAGGCCTTTATTAACGGATAAGGGTAATTTATGCTTGAAAAAAATCAATTATTTATTTTTTTATATAGAATCCGCCGCACGCGGCATCCGATTCTATAATTGTACGCACGGGACCCCTATGCTGAAGCATGATATTGAAAAAACCTATCGGACCGAGATCATAACCGCGATCAAGAACAGGAGCGACCTGGTGTTTATCACCTACTCGGGCCTGGAGGACACGGAGGAGAAGATCAAGTTCGCCCTCGCGAAAATACTCGAGCGGTCCAGGAAGGAAGAGCTGTTCACCCCCATCATTTCATGCATAAAAGAGCTGATCGCCAACGCCACCAAGGCGAACGCGAAGATGATACTCATAAATGAGGGAAAAATCAAACAACTGGACAACCCTATCGAGGTGGTCAGGCAGATCAGGATGGTTCTGAACGAGGAAGCGCTTCTCGAATACGGGATAAAGGCGAAAATGAACAAGCTGTCGACCAGGACCTACCTGAAGGTGCACGGCAACAACCTGATGATCGAGGTCATCAATAACGTGCCCCTGTCCGAAAAGGAGCAGAAAAAGATCAACGAGAGGATCGAGGTTTCCTCGAAATACGATAATATCGCCGAATTTTACATGGAAAACCCGGACCCCGAGGCGGAGGGAATGGGACTGGGACTGTCCATGGTCGTTATTCTTCTTAAAAACATAAACATTTCCCATAAGAACTTCATCGTGACTACCGACGGGAAGAGCAAGACATACGCGTCGATCCTCGTCCCGCTTATCTAAACCATGCGGTAAAACTCACCCCGCTCGAGCCGCTCGACCGTGACCATGCCGGCCTCCGTCATGGACGCGAGCGCGGCCCGGAGCTCCTCCCCGGTAGCTCCCAGCGCGGTCATGAGGTCCTCGATGGTCGACGGCCGCCTCCTCAGAATCGACACGATCTCTTTCACCAGGTTGCCCGTCTTCCCTTCCGCGGGGCCGCGCGACGCCGGCTTGCCGATTACCTCGACCGGCAACGGCCGGAAAAACTCGGCTATTGCGTCGAGCTCGGCGTGCCCCAGCGGACTGACCCACCCCGCCGCACCGGGCCGGTCCAGGCTGTTGATCTGGACCATGTCCGGAGCGATCACGACGCAGGCCTCCCTGAGCAGGGCGAGCTCCTCCGGCGTATCGTTCACGCCCGGCACCACGAATATCTCGAGATAGAGCTTACCCGTGAACTCTTTTCTGAACTCGACGAGCCCCCGGATGACATCCTCCGGCGTGATGCCCGCCCCGGGCCGGCATATCCGGGCGAAGGCCTGCCTGCTCGCCGCGTCGAGCGAGGGCACGACGATGTCCGCGCGCGCTATGGAGCGCCGCACCGCCGGGTCCCGCAGCATGGTCCCGTTGGTGAGCACTGCGACGCGGTAGCGCGGGTACCGGTCCTTGATGTGGTCGATGATGCGCCCGATACCCGAATGGAGCGTGGGCTCGCCCGAGCCGGAGAAGGTGATCACGTCCAGGCGGGGCGACGCGGCGCAGTACCCGTCCAGCTCCGCTATGACCTCGTCGGTGGGAACGTACTCGGCGACGGCGGAGGTCAGGTCCGTTGTGTCGCCGCACTCGCAGTAGACGCAATTCAGGGAGCAGGTTTTGTACGGGACCAGATCGACCCCGAGCGAGACGCCCAGCCGGCGCGAATTGACGGGCCCGAAGAGATACTTCATGGCGCGGCCGGTCACTTCCTCTTCATGAGGTTAATGACAATGTCAAGCGTGATGTAATCGTCGATCTTCCGGCTGACCGCGGAGAGCTCCTGTATCTTGTCGACGAACCCGCCGATCTCCCGGCTCCTGTTACCGTACAACAGTAAAATAGCGCCGAAAAAACTCTCCTTCTTCAGGGCCGTCAGGAAAAAGACATTTTCACCTATCGTGCGCGGCGCGCCGCCCGAAAGCTGGATCTGCGAGGTTTCCTTTCCCGCCATCGCGGCGGCCAGCAGCTCCGCGTCGTTTGCCATGTAGAGCCCCCGCTTATCGCGGCTGATGTACGTCTTGCCGCTCTTAGCCCCGTAGTACCAGTAGGCCTTTGAGCCGCCGATCGTCGCGGTGCCGAACCTCTCGGTCCCCTTGTACTGCTCTTTCAGGTAGGCGGCAGCCTTCTCGAGTATCTTCTCGCTCCGGCCCGCGTCGTTCATGGGCAGGTAGAGCGCGTACCCGCTGCCGGCGCCCTTCGGTTCGCCGGTCACCAGGTTCACGACGCCGCTGAACGACGGCACGATGTCCGCCTGGAAGTCGAGCCCCAGGTCGCTCTTCACCCGCTCCTTGAACGCCGCATACTGGCTGCAGCCCGGTGCGTTGCTCCCGCACAGTTCCTCGATCCTGGCAAAGTCGAGCGACGCGAATATCAGGGCCGTCGCGTTTTTGACCGAAAGGGCCCGGCCGTTCAACCCGGTTTTGATCACGTCCAGGTAGGTGTTCACGGTCCCGCTTGTCCTGTTGAACTTTACGGCAAGGTCGACATCGATGGCGGTCGGTTTGACCGAAGCCCCGAGGAAGGCGTAGTCCATCGCGTTGAAAAGCGAGGGCCCGGAGGAAAGCCTGTCCCGCTCCGAATCCGCTGCGGCATACCGGAGGCCCTCCGCCGGCGCATTATAGCGCGATACCGGCTTGTCGCTCTTCGGCTCCTTCCTGTCATCGGCAGGCTTCGCGCGCTCCTTCATTATCTCCTTTAAGAAATCGCGCGATGCGAACGCGCGCAGGTCATAGTTCTTTCTGTTTTTATCAAGGGAGTCGATATACCCGGGATCCAGGGCGAGGTAGCCCTCGTTCTTCATTTTCGCGTCAATGACGCTCCTGACGATTTCCCCGGTCGAGCCGATGACGAACACGCCGTCAAGCGCCGTGGTGAAGACGTCGCGCCTGATCTGGTACATCGTGTAATCGCCGTACTGCGTGATGACCGGGTACACGTCGGCCGTCTCGCTCCCGGCCGTCTTTTTCAGCAGCTCGACGAACTTCAGGGGAAAGGTCTTTTCGTCCATGACCGGCAGGAAAAAAAGCATGCGGTCCTCGCCCCGGCTGCCGCTCTGATACATGGCGAAGCTCACCGACCGGCTGACATCGATCCCGGCTTTCTCCAGCGAGGCCACATCGAGTATGTCGAAGCCGGTCCTGTTCTTCATGGCGTCGGTCTTTTTCTTCATGGCCCCGGCCGTCTCGTCGGAGAGCAGGTTGTCGGACACGAACTTCAGGGAGACCAGGAAGTTCCTGATCCGGGAGGTCTTGAGGAACAGCATCACGTTCCTGGGCGTTATCGATTCCACCGTGTCCGCCCGCTCCTGGGGATAGACCCCGGATACGAGGGCAATGGACGCGATAAGTGTGAAAAGCACGATCTTTTTCATATGTATCTCCGGTACAAAATGCGTAATAGGGAGCGTGGCGCTCAAGCCGGTCTATTTATACAGAAAGGCCGGCCTCATGGCAAGTAAAATAATCATCGAATGTTTGACGCCCCGCCCCGGGCCAAAGTTCCCGGGGGAAAAGAAAAAAACAGTTGAACAAATATTCCAGTTTATATGACCATCGTTACACGGGCGCGACCGGGCGCCCGCACCCATCCAAACGGAGCTGGCCATGAGCGGCGTTGACATAAAGAAAAGCTACGAGGAAATAAACAGCAAAATCAGACAGGGAAAGGCGGTTGTCGTCACCGCGGACGAGATGCCGGGCATAGTCGCGAGCGAGGGGGTGGACGGCGCGTTCAGGAAAGTCGACGTGGTCACGACCGGCACCTTCGGCGCCATGTGTTCCTCCGGCGCGTTCATCAATTTCGGCCATACCAGCCCCCGCATGAAGGCCACGAAGGTGTGGCTTAACAACGTTGAGGCATACGGCGGGATCGCGGCCGTGGACTGCTATATCGGCGCCACCCAGGTTCAGGAGAACGACCCGCTCAACATGGTGCGGCCCGGTACCTTCAAGTACGGCGGCGGCCACGTTATCGAGGACCTGATATCCCGTAAGCGGGTGAAGCTCCGCGCCGTAGGCTACGGGACCGACTGCTATCCGCTGAAAGAGCACGAAGCGACCGTTACGATCGACGATCTCCGGGACGCGATCATGTTCAATCCCCGCAACGCGTACCAGAACTACAACTGCGCGGTCAACCTGTCGCAGAAGACCATTTACACCTACATGGGCATCCTGAAGCCGGACATGGCCAACGCCGGCTACTCGAGCGCGGGCCAGCTCTCGCCGCTGCTGAACGACCCCTATTACTGGACCATCGGCGCGGGCACGCGGATTTTCCTCTGCGGAGCGGCCGGGTCTGTCGCATGGCACGGCACGCAGCACGCGCCCGGATGCAAGCGCGGCCCCAACGGCATGCCGTGCGAGGGCGGCGGCACGCTCGCCGTCATCGGTGACATGAAGGGGATGGACCCGCGTTTCGTGCGGGGCGCCTCCTTCACCGGGTACGGCTGCTCGATGATGATCGGCATCGGCATCCCCATCCCGATACTGAACCCCGACCTGGCCTATTTCACGGGCCAGTCCGACAAGGACCTCCGCTGCCCGGTGGTCGACTACGGAAGCGACTACCCCGCCATGGTCGGCAGGACGCTCGGCGAAGTGAGCTACGCGGAGCTGAAGAGCGGGAGCATCGAATTCATGGGAAAGACGATCCAGGCCGCTCCCCTGTCGAGCTACCCGATGGCCAGGAAGATCGCGACGATTCTGAAAGACTGGATACAGGGCGGCTTTGTCCTGGGCGTGCCGCAGACGCCGCTCCCGACCGTGCCCTATGGCAGGGACAATGAAGCGCGCTGAGCGGTTTTATCGCGATTTCACCGACACGGCGAGATGGAAAAGCTTCCGCGTGAAGGTGGACACCTCGGACCTCTACATACGGGCTGATAAAGACCTTTCGGCAGTGGCCGAGAAAATCCTCCGCGCGCTGCGTGACCGGCTCTGGGAGCAGATCGACCGCCAGGGCGAGTTTCACACCGCGCTCGCGCCGGTAGGCCGCCTTGACGGCAGCCCGGAGATCGTGATCATGATGTACAATGCGTCCGAGCGTGCCGGCGTCGGCCCCATGGCCGCGGTCGCCGGCGCGGTGGCCGAGCTGACCGGCCGGGCGCTCGCGCCGCAGTGCAGGGAGATCATCGTGGAAAACGGCGGCGACATATGGATGCAGCTCGAAGAGCCGGCCACGGTGACGATCTACCCGGGCGGGCACTATTTCAATGCCGTCGCGCTGAAGATCGATCCCCGGCACACGCCCTGCGGCGTGTGCACCTCCTCGGCGCGGA
>JAKJGD010000156.1 GCA_022704585.1 Spirochaetota bacterium
TTTTGTGGTAAAATCATTATATCTTTCAGAGGAACTTTGACCACCATTATTTTTCTAGGTGACTGTCAGGCGAATACCGTCACTGTTCATATATAGATAGATCCTGGAATGCGAGAGTTTCATATCTGCAATTCTATATCGCAGCAAATATTGCTTATATAGGTTCATTATATTTCTTAATTATTAATAACAATATCTATATACCTTTCGTATCTATACTTATTTATTTTATAAATATATCATTCTTCGTAATGTATGTACGTGAGCATAATGCTGCCAAAGATAATCAAAATCAAATTAAAGAAATTTATGAATCAGTACATGAAAAATATTCTGAAATATTTAAAATTAAAAGTATATTTTTTGCAAATAATGATAATTATAGAAGTGTATCTTATGGGTTAACCCTTTCGATGTTTTTTGTTTTTAATTTACTGCCTTTAATTTTATTACTATTATTTAATAATTATCCTCTTTGCTACTTAATCATGAATATATGTGCCTTATTCTTTGCTGTAATATTATTTATTATATCAGTATTTGTAATTAATAATGATAATCTTTGGAAAGATAAATCAAGTAAATATAAGTATGCAATTTTGATTTCTACAATTTCAATTAATTATTTTATATCATTAATATTGATTACATTATCATTTGTTTATATTAAAATATAATTATAACAGTTACCGTGCGAACCCTGCACACACCATAGCATAACCGCTCCGCTCGCCCTCTTCGCGGGCTGCGGCGCGGCTTATTGTAAATAAAAAGATAATACACATGAAAAATACTATTAAACAACTCATTGCATTGCTTATACCAATTTTATTAACTCAAAGCTGCGGGTCTTCTATGAACCATGATATCCAGAACAGGGATGTAAGAATCCGGGACTTCATTGCAAAGCGTTTGGCATCAAATGACTTTCCCGGCCTGCAATATATTGTTGTATCGCCAGAATCGATTCTGTTCAACTATAGCGGCGGATTGGCGGATATAAAAGGAAACAGGCCGGTGGAACCGGAAACCACCATGATGATCTATTCGATGACCAAGACGTTCACCGCTGCTGCCGTGATCCAGCTGGCTGACAATAAAAAACTTTCTCTGGACGATCCGGTTTCGAATTATATACCGGACATCCCCTACAGCGAAAAAATCACCATCCGGCAGTTGCTGTCCCAGACGTCAGGCATACCCGATCCCATCCCCTTGCGATGGGTCCATTTAGCCGGGGAAGATCCCTCGTTTGACGAAGACCTGGCTCTTAACAATATCCTGGCGGAGAATCCGAAGCTCGATTTCTATCCCGGAAAAAAATATGCGTATTCGAATATTTCCTACTGGCTGCTGGGAAAAATTATAGAAAAAGCCGGCGGGACCGGCTTTAAAGCATACATGCGGGATAACATATTTCGAAGGCTCGGATTATCTCCTCAAGAGATTGATTGCAGAATTCCATCAGGCTCCAATCACGCAAAAGGCTATTTGAAAAAATATTCATTCCTTAACCTGTTTAAATCCCTTGTGATGGATGCGAAATATTTCGGGGACTATGAAGGCGGCTGGCTTCGCATCCGGGACCATTATCTGAACGGCCCGTCTTTCGGCGGCATGGTTTCGTCCGCTCGCTCGATAGGCGTGTTCCTCCAAGACCAATTACAGGAGGAATCTGTTTTATTCTCGAAAGAAGGCAGGAGATTGTTCTATGAACAGCAAAGGAACAATGACGGAGATTTAATCGGGATGAGCCCCGGCTGGCACATCAAGTCAACCGGCAAAACGACGTATTACTACAAGGAAGGCGGCGGCGGCGGATTTCATTGCGAGATGCGCATCTATCCTTCGCGAAAGATCGCGTCTGTCGTTATCGCGAATAATACTTCCTTTGATGCGCCCGGTTTCCTGGATGATACAGACAGGGAATTTTTCGAGCTGCGTGACGAACCGCAGTGATGAACCGAAACTACTAGTCCGGAAGGATGCCATAATTGAAAACGTATATCGCGCTTTTCCGAGGCATCAATGTTGGCGGGAAAAACACCCTGCCCATGAAAGAGCTTGTCGTCCTCCTGCAGCAATTCGGCCTCGGAAACATCAGGACCTATATCCAGAGCGGTAACGTGGTATTTACCTGCGGCGTAATCGACACCGGCCGCATGGCTGCCGGCATCAGCGCCAAGATAAAAGAAACGTACGGATTTGATCCGCACATACAGATTCTGGGACTCGGGGAACTGGAAGAAGCGATTTCGAAAAATCCATTTCCCGAATCGGAATCGAAACCCGAATCGTTGCATGTAGGCTTCCTCGGGGCAAAGCCGGCAGGCCCTGACCTGAAAAAACTTGAAGCCCTCAGGGAAAAAAACGAGCGATTCCAATTGAAAGGAAAAGTATTTTATTTAAACGCTCCCGACGGTATCGGCAGGTCCAGGCTGGCCGCAAACAGCGAAAAGCTTCTCGGGGTCCCGATGACCGACCGCAACTGGCGGACCGTATGCAGAATCAGGGATATGGCCAGGGAGATCGATAAACTTGTTTAACGCCCGGGCGTTCCCCGGCATTCGCGATTTTTCCATCCGCGGCCCTGCTGTCTGAGACGATTAGGTACCGGCCGCACGGTTACCTTTTCCGGCATTGAACTGTTAAAGAACAACTATAAAAATATCCGCAAAGCGGAATAGCCGTATCCGCCCCGGGCGGCTCCCCTCCCCTGTACCGGTGCTTTTGCTTCGCAGAAAATACTTGCATTATACCGGCAGGTGCCCCACCCTGTTTGCATGAAACGCCGCGTCATACTCTGCCAGCTCCCCCTTGGCGTCCCTGTCACCCACGCCGACGCGGAGAAGATGCGGCGCTTCGCGCCCCACTTCGTCTGCTTCCCCGAATACTTTTTCGTGAACCAGCGGCTGGGCAACCACGGCCAGACGCCGCACAACCAGGCCCGCCAGCTCCGGCGCCTGGAGGTCCTCTCGCGCGAGCTCTCCTGCGTGGTGGTCGGCGGCACCATGCCCGAGCTCGGCGAAGGCGTTCTGCACAATACCTCCTTCGTGTTCGACCGGGGCCAGCTCCTCGGCAGCTACCGGAAGAAACGGCTCTTTTTCGCCGAAGAGGGCAAAATCACGCCGGGGGATTCCTGGCGCGTGTTCGAGTCGGACGGCGTGGTCTTCGGCGTGCTCATCTGCGCGGACGTGTTCGACGACGCTGGCTTCCACTTTATGAAGGAGCACGGCGCGAAGATCATCTTCTCCCCCACCTTTTCGCCGCGCAAGGAGGAGACGGTGGAGGAAAAGTTCAGGCGCGACAATGATATCTACGTGCGGCTGGCCGCGCTCTCCGGCGCGGTGATCGTGAAGGTGTGCGGCGTGCCGTCGGAGTACCGGAGCTTTCTCCAGGCGCGGAGCCTCATCGCGGGCGCGGACGGCGTGATCTGGCGCGTGCGGCCCGAGGACGAGGCCACGGCCATGCTCGTCATGCGGGAGATAGACGTGTAAGGTCTTCCATCACGCTTTGCAGCAGCTCGTCCAGCTTCTCGAACGAAAAATGCTTCGCCGCTATCCCGAAGTTCCGGTCCGCCATCAGCCGGAGCTTCTCCGTGTCGGCCAGCGTCTCCTCTATCCTCCGGATCGTGCCCCCGGTGATAAAGCCGTCGATCAGGCAGAGGTCGAACCCCAGCGGCTCGATGTCCGCGATGAAGACCGGGTAGCGGTTGACCACGAGCGGCTTCCGGAAGTAAACCGCCTCCAGGAGCGCGTTCCCGAACCCCTCGTACGCGGAGGGGTAGGTGACCAGGTCCGCGGCCCGGTACACGTCGCCGATCGTGTAGGGCCTGCCGTTCGATGCGGAGCGGTCCGGCGACACGCTCCCTTCTATGAAAACCAGGCGCACCTTCCGCATGTCGGCATACTCCTGCAGGCGCCGCAGATAGTCCTCCCCCTCGTCGCCCGACGGGTGCGATATCACGAGCCGGCGTGCCGCGCCCGCGAGCCCGCTCACCAGGTCTATCGAGCGCTCTATGCACTTCCGCGGCACGACCCGCGTCGGCTGCAGCACGAAGAGCTCGCCCGGTCCCACGCCGGCCTCTCTCCTCACGCGGGCGATGACTTCCGGGTCATCGGGGCCCGGCGGCGTGCCAAAGTCGAAGGTGTTGGGCACGACCGCGCAGGGGACGCCCCGGCGGTATGCCAGCGACTCCCGCGCCAGCGAGTTGATGACCACGTGCCGGATCGCCGGGAGCGCGGGCGGGAAGCTCATCTGCAGATAGTCGCCCACGGCGTTGACCAGGAACCGCTCCCGCTCCCACGCGAAGTCGTGGTGGTGCGCCACGGTCGGGATGCCCGTCTCCGCGATCAGCTCCGTGAGGGCGATGCCCAGCGGCACGTTCATCGGGATGGTGAGCGCGTTCTCGGCTATGATGCAGTCGATCCCGAAGTCGCTCAAAAAGCGGGCGAGCTTCTGCTTGAGGTGCGCCGTCATGGCGTGGATCAGCCGGGTCGTCTCCTCCGTGCGGAGCGTCTTCCCGAACACGGCCCCGTTGATGCGCGCGATCTCCGGATGCCTGAAGTGGGCCTCCTCGATGATGCGGCAGAGCTCGGGCGCGCGGTCCGCGTCCCCGGCGCAGTAGAAGCACCGGTACCCGTCCGCCTCCAGCACCCGCGCCCACTTCTCGATCTCGTGGCTCACGCCGTCAGTGCCCGCTATGCGGGTTGAGATGAATCCGATGTTTTTCATGGCTGGAATGCACTCTCTCAGATATCATTGCGAGGAGCCCTCATTCATGAGGGCGACGAAGCACTCTTCGACTCGCTTCGGCAGGCTCAGCGCAAGTCGCCCAGGGACCGATCGGTTGCCGAGCGTAGCCGAGGCGCTTCGCTGCGCTCGCGATGACAGAATATTGAATACTATTCGTATTTCGTGTCGTACTTCTCGATTGCCGGCTTGACGCCTTCGAGGTTCCTGCCCGCCTCGGCTTTCTGCCGGTCAACGCCCTCGCGGGCCTCGGTGCCGGCGGCGGAGGCGTCGCCTTTTATCCCCTCGATGTTCGCCCGGTCACCCGCCTTCTGGTCCTCGATGTTCTTCCTGTCCAGGTCCTTCTGCTGCTGGACCATTTCCCTGTTCTCCTTCTTCTGGTCCTCGACCATCTTCCGGATCTCCTCGCGCTGCTTCTCGAACTGCTCGCGCAGGGACTGCTTCATCTCGCGGAAGTCCTTCCTGATGGCCTCGATGAGCCTCCTGTTTTCGGCCGAGATGTCCTTCACGGTCATCGGCATGTCCTTCTCGACCACGACCTCCTTGTCCTCCGGGACCAGGACAGCTTTCTGGTCCGGCGATATCTCGCTCTCCACCCGCACCTCGCCGTCCACGCACACGACGAGCCCCTTGCCGTTATCCTCGGAAACCAGGAACTCGGTGCCGCGGACACCCGCGGTCGCGGTGGGCGTGGTCACGCTGAAGCTGTCGTTCTTTGCGAGCTTCTTCGCCACCTTCATGAACGCCCTGCCCCGGTATACGTTGAAGCCGGTCTTCTCCGACCCGTCTTTCAGGTCGACCGCCAGGTCGCTGACCCTGACGCTGCTCTTTTCAAGTATCTTGACCGCGTTCTCCTGGAAATAGATATCCACGAAGGACGAGGGGCCGGTCTCGATGACCATGCCCTTTTTGACAATATCGCCGACCCTGGCGGGGGCCTTCTTCTCCCCGTC
>JAKJGD010000157.1 GCA_022704585.1 Spirochaetota bacterium
GCGTTATATCGCGGCGGTTCATCCGCCGCGCTCACCGGCGCGGCCTGCCGGTGATGGCATGGACCATCAACCGGCCTGAAAACATGCGCCGCCTGATCGAATGGGGCGTGGACGGCATTGTCACGGACCGTATCGATCTCCTGAAAGAGGTCATGGCGGAAAAAGGCCTTCTCTGATCCGGAGTGCGTCCCGGATTCGCGGGGCGTCCGTTCTGCCGGTATTAATGTCATTGACAGAATCTTGCTTGGCAAAAATTATATAAATTGTCGCACGATACACGACGAGGTGTGCCATGTTCTGGAACAAGGATATTGAAACACTGGACCGGAAGGCCCTGGAAGAGCTGCAATTTAACAAGCTGTCAAAGGCACTGCGGGACGCAGCTTCAACGCCCTTCTATAAGAAGGTGTTCAGCGAGAACGGGGTCTCCGTCAATTCGATAACATCCCTCGATCACCTGAAAGACCTGCCCTTCACAACCAAGGCGGATCTCCGGCTCAGCTATCCCGACGGCATGGTATCAGTGCCGCGGAGCGAAATCGTGCGCCTGCACGCATCCTCCGGGACCACCGGAAAGTCGACGGTCATTTTCTACACGGCCAGGGACATCGCCGACTGGGCGGACCTGCTTGCGCGGTCGATGATGGCGACCGGCGCCACGCGCGAGGATGTGCTGCAGAACATGATGGGCTACGGCCTCTTCACCGGCGGGCTGGGGCTCCACTACGGCGCCGAGCGTCTGGGCTGCATGGTTATCCCCTCCTCCTCGGGCAACAGCCTCAAGCAGATACAGCTGATGCAGGACTTTCATACCACGGTCATCCATATCACGCCGAGCTACGCCCTCCACCTGGCGGACGTGGTGGCGGAGCAGGGCATCCGGCCGCCGGACATCGGCGTGAGGAAGGCCTATCTTGGCGCCGAGCCTTATTCCGAGGAAACGCGCAACAAGATCCAGGACCAGTGGGGGCTTGACGCGTACAACTCCTACGGCCTCTCCGAGATGAACGGGCCCGGTGTCGCGTTCGAGTGCGAGCACCGGAGCGGCATGCACCTGTGGGAGGACTTCTACATCATGGAGATCATCAATCCTGACACCGGCGAGCGGCTCCCGGACGGCGACGAGGGAGAGCTGGTTCTCACCCATATCAACCGGGAGGCAATGCCGATCATCCGCTACCGGACCCGCGACCTTACCCGCATCATACCGGGACCGTGCCCGTGCGGGCGCGAGCACCGCCGCATCGAGCGGATCAAAGGCCGCACCGACGACATGCTCATCGTCGGCGGCGTGAACGTGTTCCCGTCGCAGATCGAATCGGTGCTGATGAAGATACCGGAAGTGGGCAACAATTACCAGATCGTGCTAGACCGGAAGGAGAACCTCGACCGGCTCCATGTCAGGGTCGAGCTGTATTCGAAGATGTTCCAGGGCGACATGGAGGGCATCAACGCGCTCAAAAAGAGGCTCGTGGAGGAGCTCCGGGCGCTGATCACCGTAAATCCGCGCATCGAGCTTCTCGAGCCGGGTTCCCTGCCGCCCAGCATGGGGAAAGCGGTTCGCGTTATTGATAACAGGAAGATTTAGTCACGATTATATCGGGACTAACGAGATACAGGGATGTATCGCCGTTTTTCGTGGCGCGCGCCGAGGAAAACGCGAGGTTTTGCGGATTGATTCCGCACAACCGACCCTGAAAAATCCAGTGAGGGAGTTTTTCAGAAAACTGAGTAGGAGGGGGATATGCCGCAGCAGATATCAGTATTCGCGGAGAACAAGCCGGGCAAGATCGAACGCATCTCCGGCATCCTGGGAGGCAGCGGGATCAACATGCGGGCTATAACAATCTCCGATTCGGGAGATTACGGCATCATAAAAATACTGGTCGACAAACCGGTTGACGGCTGCAATGCCCTCAAGGCGGAGGGGATAGCAGCCACCCTGAAGGACATCGTCGCGATCCGCATCAATGATAATCCCGGCGGCCTGCATAAGGCCTCATCGGTACTCGCCAGCAACGGCATCAATGTAGAGGACGCGTACGGGTTCACCATACGCCAGAGCAACGAGGCGGTCTTCGTTTTCCAGGTAAAGGATGTGCGGAAAACAGAACAGATCCTCCAGGGGGCCGGATTCTCGGTACTGGGCGACAAGGAGCTGTACCTGCTGTAACCGCTCCCGCGCATACCCGCAGATTTTCCGTCAGCGGGCGGGCGCACGTTCACCGGTCAATGGACGTACCGCTTTTATCTGTTTCCGCGGGATGAGCATGATGCCTCCTTCGGTGCGCACCCGGTACGGTTCGCCGCGTGATATAATGGCCCCCCTGATAATCCTGCCGTCAAAGAGCATGATCTCGTCCACCCAGCCGCTGTCGGGCCGGCTTGTGTCAGAGGCCGGATTTTCGGCACCTGGAAAGAATCGGTCACGCAGCGCATTGGCCGCGTAATATCCCCCGATGGATATGGTAAGCACGGACATGCCAGCGGCAATGACTTTGACGATCGTGAAGCCAATACCGGTTTTTTTAAGTGCAAAATAGATGGACGCAAACGCGCCCTGCACGGCGGTGAAGACGCCTGCGGTTTTTATTACACTGAGATACCGGTCTTTTTTTGCGGAAATGATGCTGTCGCGCACTTCGGGCGGGACCGGACGGGTGAAACGGTATTTGCCCAGGAGCTGTTCGAGTTGATGCGCTTCATGGCCCGTTTTTTTCATAGAAGGTCCTCTATTCGCGTAATGCCGCGCTTGTTCAGGTAATCCACAATCCGCCGGGAGACCTGCTGGTACCGGTAAAACGCCTGCCGCGCTGTCAGTCCCAGCTCTTTCGCCGCCTCTTCATAGGTATACTTGTTGATGGCGACCAGGTCGAACAGGATCCGGTCTTTTTCATCCTTATAGTTTTCGCCATGCTCGAGGGCCTCGTTAATGATGATGCGCAAGTCCCGCTCCCCGTTTTCAAAGGCGAGATTGATGTCGTCCTCCATGTTGTTGATATCGATGGTTGCCTGGTCGGCGCCGGCTTTTTTCCGGTAGAAGTTCGAGATGCAGAATTTCATGGCGCCGAAGAGCCAGCTCCGGGCATCCCGCACCTCGTCGAATTTACGGTAGTAGCTGACGAATATTTCATGGCAGATGTCTTCAGCGTCTTCCATGTTTCCCACCCGAAGATACAGCGCGTTGAGCACCATGGCATGGTAATCGCTGTACGATCTTCTGAATTCGCGTTCTTTTTTCGAGAGCAGCACCCCGGTCCGATGCTCCATTATTTCTGTAGAATGTTTTCAGCGGATTTGACAAAAAAATCAAGCCGGCGGCCTCATTTCATGAAAAAATCCGAATCCAACATCGAATAGAACAATACAATGCAAATGTCCACTAAAATTTTTTTCGGGGAGTTGACGATTGATTAACCATGTAGTATTTTAGATAGAGTTAAAATACTAAAAATCAGGAGCCGGTTACCCGGAATTAAAATTATAAGCGAGGGTATTACAATGGAACAATTGACAAAGGAAAGCTTTAAAGAAAAAATCTTCGATTTCGATACGAACACGGAATGGCAATTCAAGGGCGAGCTCCCGACAATCATAGATTTCTATGCTGACTGGTGCGGTCCCTGCAAAATGGTGGCTCCTGTCCTGAGCGAGCTTGCCGGCGAATACGCGGGAAAGGTTAATATCTACAAGGTCAATACCGACCAGGAGCCGGAGATTTCCGGGGCGTTCGGCATACAGAGCATCCCGAGCATTCTCTTCATCCCCGTCGGAGAGAAACCCCAGATGGCTGCTGGCGCACTGCCGAAACAGACATTTAAAAACATTATTAAGGACGTTCTCAAGGTGAACTGATGCGGTGATCATCGTAATGGGACGTGAGAATCGCAGAAGAATAATCGTTAAAAATGAAAAAGGCTGTTGTTAAACAGCCTTTTTTGTGGAATTCAACGGGCAGGATGTACCGGTTGTTACACTTTCCCGAACTCCTCGTCAAACCTCTCCCTGGTCATGATGGTGAAAAACTTGTTCAGGGTCATCAGGTTAAAGGTATTCTGTATGTTCAGGCTCAAATCGTAAAAAACAAGCCGCATTGACTGTTCGCGGGTCTTTCTCAGGATCTTGACCATGGTTGCAATGGCAGTGGAGTCTACACTGACCAGCTCCTTGCAGTTGATGGCGATGGTATCGGGTTTTTTCTCGATAAGCATCGAGAACACGGCTTCCACGTCTTTTATGTTCCCGAGATTCCAATCGCCCCGGCCATGGACTATGGTCAGCTGTCCCTTTTCCTCGAATGTTATGAGATCCATGGATCAAGTGTATAATGTTTTAAAAAATTGTCAAACATTATTAAAACGGGATTAATATCAAACGGGGGCAGCAGTTATGGCGCTATTGTTTCCTGACCTCTATGATCGAGCAGATTGAGCCGGTATTGTCCGAACCGGACCTGATATTGTAGATGTCAGGGAACCATTCTCCGTCGACAATGAATTCGTACCGGTACGTGCCTGGAAAAAGCTTCTTCCGGAGGCGCCATATCCCATCCTGTCCCCTGACCATGAGATCGTTTTCCGGGTTCCAGTTATTGAAATCGCCAACGAGCGAGATACAGGTTGCATCAGGACGGTAGATCCGGAACTCGATTGCGTTCTTCCCGATTTTTCTCCATGAAACATGTTTTCCTTCGGTCTTCACGACAGGCTCCGTCACTGAGATGTAGGAGCCCATGCGGTCATCCCTGCGGTCGTCATTGAGCGGGTCCGGCGTCCAAATTCCGTCAACCAGGTACTTGTATGTTATATCGCGAGCGGAGCTGACTGCAGGGAGGAAGTGGTACCATATTCCGTTAGCGGACCGCTCCATGGGGACCGGTTTCCAGCCGTTAAAGCTCCCCGCGATACGGACTGAGCGGGCCCCCCTGCTCCGATAGGTGAACAGGACGCCGTCCTGGCATAGCATGCTCTGCCCCGGGCCCCTGCCGGTGCTGATCATTCTTAATTTCTGCGGCCCGTCCGCCTGTTTAAGGAATTTCAGGCTGTTGTAATAGACGGTTGCAAGCGCGCGGTCATCATAATTGAACGCCATGAGGAAAATCGGCATGATGACAGCAACGACGATCTGTTTCATAAACAGGGACCTCTGACCATGGTTCAAATAATGCGTCTATCAAGAAATTCGTCTGATTCACAGAGATACATTAAAAAATTATTATTCTAGCGCATTTTGCCCGTGATTTTACGGATGATGCAATTCTGATTTAATCTTATATGAAAAATGTCGATAATCATATTGAGTTGATCTATATTATTAATTATGATAATACGTTCGTTATATGAATGGCACCGCTCCAGACAGTGCCCGTATATGTAACGCTCTTTTCCGCGGTGCATTCTGGAGTAAAAATTGATTGATTTTTAATAAACGTTTGGTATTATCTGATTATGTCGCATGAATGGGGGAATCGCCGGCCCGGTTAATCGATATGGCGGAAGTAGAAGAAATAACATATACTCCTGAAGAGCTTCAGGAGATAGAGCGCATCGTTGACCTGGTCGGTAAGAGCGGGCGTAAGATCATCTCCGTGAAGGATACTGCCGCCCCGGCAGAGACCGCTGTCGCGGTCGAGGAAAAGCCGGA
>JAKJGD010000158.1 GCA_022704585.1 Spirochaetota bacterium
GCCAGCGGCAGCTCCTTGCCGACAAGGCTCGGGACCTCGAGGGAATAGCGGGATCTGCTGACCAGAAGCTTCATCCTGCTGTTCTCGGGAGCGACCTTCCCCTTTTTCGGGTACTGGGAAAGGACCATGCCGTCATCCAGGTCGGCGATATCCTTGAACCTGATCTCCGGCTTGACTCCCTTGCGAACCAGGTTGTTGTACACTTCGACGAAGCGTTTTCCTTCGACGTCCGGGATGACGACTTCGCGCTCCGGCTTGGTCAATATGATCAGCATGATCGTTGAAACAAGAAGAAGCAGGGAAAACCCGATAAAAAATATGGCCGCGATGCGGCCGATGGTGCCGAAATACCTGAGATTTTCCCGTCTTGTTGCGCCTTTCTTCTTCATCCCGTGTCCCACTTGTCCTGTAAAAGTCGTCTTATGTCATGTTGCAGCCCGATTCGGCCGGACCGGCACAGAGTTGTCTTTTGGGCGTTTAATGACTATTTGTCAATTAAAAAACGTCGGTTATCTCACAGGCATACCGGGGCGTGTTTTTGTGCCGGCCGCCGGCGGAAGGTGCTGGAAAATTTAAAGTATTTATCATTAATAATCGACAATTTAGATAAGGCGCAGCACGCCTCCGCGGCTATCGGCCGTACAGCACACTACACAGGCACCCGGGAACGGACAGATGGAGAGCGAAATCAAGATTTTGTTTATGTCGGACATTCACCTCGGCATGAGAAACAGCGAGATCCATATTCCTGATTACTCGCGTGTAAATACATTCAAGCGCATCGCCGCGATCGCGCGCGAACACGACATATTTCTGATCGGCGGCGATCTTATTGACGGCGGCCTTGTCGGCAGCGAGATCCTCGAGCTGGTAAAGTCGGAGTTCAGGGCTCTCCGGAACGCGAAGACAGAGATCATCTACACCCCGGGGACCGGCGAGCTGGACGCCGGAGGGTCCGCGCACCCGTTCATGCCCGATTTCAATGCTTCCTGCATCTTCTCGAGCGTGACAAACTCTACTCCGTACCTCTACATGAAAAACGGGCAGAAGCTTTACGTGTACGGCGTGCCGGCGACGTCCGGGTACGATATATCGAAGATACGCAAGATATCGGACGAGGGTTACCACATCGGCCTCTTCCATGTCGATTTTGATTTTGACGGCGATCCGAGCGATGTCCCGGTCTACCGCATCCAGAAGAACGAGATCAGGGCGCTGGGGCTTGATTTTTACGCCTTCGGGTTCAATCATAACTTCCGGATGTTCAAGATACTGGACCGCATCATCGGCGTCTGCGCCGGGAGCCCCGAATCCACCTCGTTTGATGAAACCGGAGACCGGTACGTGATATCGATCATCGTCAGGGAGAACCGTCTCTACCAGATCAAGCGCCTTACCGTCAACTCCATGAAGCTGTACGAGGACCGCATTGATTGCGCCGGCCTCGTCACCATGGGGCCCCTCAAGGAGCTCCTGGAAAACAACAAGTCGAAAAAATCGATCCAGCGGCTCGTCCTTGAAGGCCCGCGTGATTTCGTACTCCGTCTCGATGATCTCCAGAAGTACAGAAACGAATTTTTCAGGATGGACATCATCGACCGGAGCATCCCCACGATCGACGCGCTGATCGAGGAGTTCCAGTACGAGAACACGCTGCGGGGCGAGTTCTTCAAGCTGCTGAAAGAGAGGATTGACGGTGGGGGCATGCCCCATGATATTGACATGAAGGACCTTGCCGTATCGCTCGCGACCGTAACGCGGAACGGGTTCAACAACCTGGAGGAATGGTTGTGCAATATGTAAGCTGCAAGGTGCACCGGCACGGGCTGTTTGATAATCGCTCCATTGAATTCAGCGACCGCCTGAATATCGTTTATGGAAAAAACGGATCGGGCAAAAGTCTGCTTGCGCGGTGTCTCGTGGACGCGGTGTGGGGAAAATTTTCCGCGCAGAAGCTCCTGGGCGGGGACGCGTGGAACGGGCTGTTCCTTGACGTGTTTTTCTCCCTCTCCGACAGCGGGCTCTACCGGATATGCAGCACCCGCGATACAAGCTACCGCCTGACGTATGCCCGAGATAATGTAGAAAGGACGCTCTTTTCCGAATCCCCGCTCGAGGAGAACGGCGCGGCGAACGCCTGCGGCTCGATCGGGGACGATTTTGAGGGGAGGATATTCCTCGAATTCATCAGGCGCGTCGACGGGAGCGCGTTCATCAATTCATCGTTTGTCCCGTCGTCGGTCGACATGAAGGCCGACTCGCTCATCGATTACACCGTTTTAAAAAAGATCATTCTGGATGACAGCACCGGGTTCTACAATTACTATCTTAACCTGGACAGGACGTTTCCGGCCGGGTCACCGGCGGACGGGGCCGTCCCTCCCGAAGTGCTCCGGTACGAGGATAAAAGGCGCGAGCTGGATAAGAAGATCCAGATCATCGATATCAGCGGGTCGCGCAACGAGAAACTCAGGAAGGAGCGCACAACTCTCCAGAAGGAGATTGACGAGCTGACAGCCTCGTTCGATTCATTGAGCAGCCAGAAGGAAATTCTGTATAAGATAATCGAGAATTTAAAGAAGGTCGACGATCTCAAAAACGAGTTCGAGAGCATCAAGAGCGAGATACAGGACGAGCAGCTGAAGATCAAGTCCATCTCCGATATGAAAACCGAGCTCGACACGATGTTTCCGCATTTCAGCGATATCGACATCAACGACAGCAGCAACCTCGAACTGTTGCAGGAGGTGTTCAATGACATCAGGAACCTCAACGAGCAGATTGACAATTTTTATTTCAGGAGGGAATTGCGGAAGAAGTGGCTCAAAAAGGCGGCGATCATTGCGGGCGCGTGCGGTGCGGCGGTGATTTTATTAATACTTGCGAAGGGCGGCTTCCAGCCCGCGAAGTACCTGTATCTCTGGCTGGGCGCCGGGGCGTTCACCTGTGCCGTTGAGGCTTTTGTCGGGGCGTCCGCCCTCCTGCTGCTGCGGCGTGACCGTGACCTCGACCGGCTGGAGCAGGAAAAAAAGCAGTATAAAGAGCGAATCAGGGTGCTGATGGAGAAAAGCAGGGTGGAGCTCGAGGACTACAAGCTCACGGAGATTTACGAGCTTCTCCTCCAGTATTTCGAGGACTATGTGAATTACACGGAGCGAAAAAAGGACCTCGCCCGCATCAAGAGCTCCCTGAAAGAAGAAGAGTACATGGTCCGGATCCAGAAAAAGCTCGATGCGCTGAAGAAGGAAGAGCTGATTATCAAGGAGGAGATACATACCAGCATAGACACCCTCAACATAGTCGATGACATCGAGAACGAGACCAGCAAGATAGAGGAGCTGATCCGCAACATTGATATGGAAGTCTCCATCATAGGGGAAAAAATTGAGACCAAGGAGAGAATCCTGAAACAGATAGACACCGAATTTGTCCAGAAGTCCGGCAACAGCGATGCGGTAAACGCGATAATTGAAGAAAAAAAGAGCGTGGACCGGGTGCTTAAAAAATGGAAGGCAAACCGCACCTCGATGCTGTTCATCATGGAAAATCTTGCCCGTTCGATCGAACGGAGCGAGGAGAAACGGATCGGGAAGCTCCTTGACGGAACCATTGAAAAGTTCAACCATCTGACGGGGAACCAGTATATCACGAGGATAGACGACGCCATTGTCAGGCAGATGGTTATTGGGAACCGGGTTTCGGAAGACCTGCCGCCTCCGGTTATCCATGCCCTCCAGATGTCCCTTAAAATCTCATTGTCCGATTTTATCATTGGAGGGGGCGCCCCGATCCCATTATTGATTGACGAACCGTTCCAGTTCATGGATGATGAACGCTGCAACCGGTTCCGGGACCTGGTGTCATATATATCGAAAAATCGGCAGGTGATTATTTTCACCCATCACAGCGACAAAAAGAACTGGGGTAATTTCATAGAGCTGTAAGCGAGATGGATAAAGACGGTCAGCTGACATTTTCGGACGATCCGATACTCAATGGCATGAACGAGGTCTACCAGCTCATCGAGAGGGGAGACTTCGAGCCGGCGGTGGCGAAAATCGACGAACTGATGGACATCGACGCGGACTACCCCGGGCTGATCGAGGCGTACCGCGTGGCCAAATTCTGGTTCAACCGGGACCGGGACATCAAGACCATGGAAGAGGGCAAGGACACGGCTGAGTATCTCATGAAGCAGTGGGACGTGTTCAGCGAGTATGCGGAGAGCAAGGAGCTTCTCTCGTCATCGGCATATAAGGCAGCCATGCGGTACATATTCTTTATGGCGGCAGACCATTACCAGTTCGCGTTCCGCGAGCGGCAGGACACCTCGAACAATTTTCATTTTTTACTGAACCTGGGCGACTGCTTTCTCAGGCTTGAGGAATACCAGAAGGCAATAGAGACGCTCGAGTTCGCGCGCGGATCATTCAAGAGCAACGCCCGCCTGCTGGCCATACTGGGCGAGGCTTACTTTCACACCGGGGACGTGTCAAAGAGCCTTCTCTGCTTCAGGGAGGCGTTTTTCATAGATCCCTCGGAGATAGACCTCTCCATCCTGAAGGCCAAGCCGATACTGGAGCTGACGGCCATTGTCAAGAAAGAGAGGGCCGACTTCAAGGACGTGAACGAATGGATCCCAGTTTACGGGTTCCTCCATGACATATTCTACGTCAAGCGAAACCTTGGCTCGCATCAGGTTGAAACCATACAGAAGGACATTTACAATCTCGAGGTGACCTACCAGAAGATGAACAAGGTCCAGGTGGAGGGCTCCAATATTCTTCCGCGCCTGATCAACAAGTATCTCTGGCTGCTCGATTATTACACGCTGCAGAGCTATAACTTCGATAACGTCACGCAGATACGGGACCGTCTCGTGAACATCGACCGGTCACTCTTCCAGGAATACTTTTCCAGGAAAAAATAGCGCGCCGTAAAGTTTTTTTCATTCCCTTTCAGTGTTGCGATATCCTCATTATAGAAGAGTTACAATCGACATGGAGAGCTGCACATGACTTTTCACGGCATTAATGATCCCTGGTATTCATGCACCGTCCAGTATTGGCCGATTGCGCGCTTCACGTTCCGGCGCGGGCGCGCCAGCAATGTATCGATATGATTGGCGGCGAGAAAATAACACAATGTGTTCAGGCGTAAGCTATCGTACGTTGTTTGGTCGTATTTATTAAAAAACCTTCCATTTGTCACTTTATTTGTCATTTTTTTCGATTTATTTCTTCGATCTCTGGATTTATCGTTTGTCGCCCGTTAATCGAGCTATTTACTGCTTGATATTATCCTATAAAGCATTTATTATGTTTATATAACAGACTTTGGTGAAATATTTTTTAAAAAATGAAAGGAGGCAATGTATGGAAAGTTGGTTACCCTGGGTCATTCAACTGGTCAGCGGGGCGGTCGGCGGGGTCGGAGCAGGCCAGGTTTTGAAAAACCAGTCCCTCGGTACGGTTGGCAACGCGATTTCGGGCGTTGTCGGCGGAGGATTGGGCGGCGTGATTCTCAATGTGCTAACGGGCCTTCAGAGCAGCGGTGCGCTGACGGCGGGCAACGTCGGCACTGATATCGCAGGCGGCGGGATAGGCGGCGCTGTCGTGATGTTAATAGTGGGATTCAT
>JAKJGD010000159.1 GCA_022704585.1 Spirochaetota bacterium
CCGTCGGGATAGAGACGGCCGGCTCGCGGTCGTCCTTCTGCTTCTCCTCGTCCGTGCCGATGGCCCTGAGCTCGGTCTCCTTCCGGAGCCAGGCCCGGATCTTGTAACGCGCGTTGGGGGAGGTCACGATCTTGAGCCACGATTCCGACGGGTGGCCCTTCTTGTTCGTCATGACCTCGACGATGTCGCCGCTCTTCAGCCTGGTCTTCAGGGGGACGATGTGCGAGTTCACCTTCGCTCCCACGGTCGTGTTTCCGATCTCGGTGTGGATGGCGTAGGCGAAGTCGAGCGGTGTCGCGTCCGGCGGGAGCTTGATGATCTTGCCCTTCGGCGTGAACACGAAGATCTCGTTCTCGTACAGGTCCATCTTCAGGCTCTTCATGAACTCGCGGGTATCTTTCAGGTCGGTCTGCCACTCGGTGATGTCCTTGAGGAAGGTGATATTCTTGTAGTCCTTCCGGATGGTCCCCGGGTCCTCCTTGTAGAGCCAGTGCGCGGCGATGCCCATCTCTGCCGTAGCGTGCATCTTCTCCGTGCGGATCTGGACCTCCAGGCGGTGGCCCTGGGGCCCGATCACCGTGGTGTGGAGCGACTGGTACATGTTCGATTTCGGGACGGCGATAAAGTCCTTGAACCGGGTCGCGATGGGGGACCAGAGCGTATGAACCACGCCGAGGACCCCGTAGCAGTCCTTGATTTCTTTCGTGATGATACGGATGGCCCGGATGTCGTAAATCTCCTCGAAACTCTTTTTCTGCTCTTTCAGCTTTTTATAGATCGAGTAGTAGTGCTTCGCCCTCCCGGTAATCTCCGCTTCGATGCTGAGCTCCCTGAGGCGCTCGATCATCAGCTTCCTCACGTTTTCGAGATACGCCTCGAGCTCGGTATTGCGTTCCGCGATGTTTTCCCGTATCTCGTTGTAGTCCTCCGGGTAGAGGACCCGGAAGGCGAGGTCCTCGAGCTCGCTCGAGATGCTCGACATGCCGAGCCTCCGCGCGAGGGGGGCGTATATGTCCAGCGTCTCCCGCGAGACCCTCAGCTGGTTCTCCGGAGGCTGGAACATGATGGTCCTCATATTGTGGAGCTTGTCGGCGAGCTTGATGATAATGACACGCACGTCCTTGACCGTGGCGATCAGCATCTTGCGGAGCGTGGCGGCCTGGGCGTTCGCCTTGGTCCTGCTCTTGATCGAGGATATCTTCGTAACGCCGTCCACCAGCCGGGCTATCTCCTCTCCGAACGCCTTTTCGATCATGTCAAGCGTGGTGCCGGTGTCTTCGACCGTGTCGTGGAGCAGGGCGGCCGCTATGGTGCTGGTATCGAGC
Organism: Spirochaetota bacterium; assembly: GCA_022704585.1. The sequence continues at coordinate 1,326 of JAKJGD010000159.1, forward strand.
TTCAGGCCGGCAAGGATGATCCCGACCTCGAGGGGGTGGACGATGTATGGCTCGCCGGAAAGGCGGAGCTGGCCCTCATGGGCCGCGCTGGCGAAGAGGTAGGCCTTCTGTATCACCGACAGGTCGTATTCGGGGTTGATCCTCCTGATGGTATTGAGCAGGGTGGCAATGTCCCTGCTGCGTATTTTCAGCTCGATGTCCGACATATTTCCATGGCCCGCAACAAGTGTAGCGGCATGGACCGGAGCGTCAATACTTAATTTTCGGTGTTGGGCGGGACATTTTGGATCAGGGGCACGGGATTATTCCGTATTTTTCAGGGCCAGAAGACGGCATAACGGGGCAAATAAAACATCAAGTAATGCGGTTTTTCTTCCGAAAATTTAAAAAATACTATAGTATTAAATTTTCATTAATACTATGATTTTTAAGGAATAAAGCAATGCATTTATCAAGGAAAAGATTGTCCGCATGCCTGGTGCCTCTCATTATCCTGGTCAGCCTGGCGGTCATCGGGGGCCCCGATTCCTATTATCTCATGGATGATCAAGAATATATTGATAAGACGGATACCAATAAAACCGAGAGCAAAATTCCTGAGAATATAGCCTTTAACATCAAGGCAACGCGGCTTCCGGACCCCTCCGAAGGGAAATGCGCCATCCAGATAACCTTTGAGCTCAAACCTGAATATGCCGGCGAATACGTTCTGGCCCGCTCTAATTATATTATCGATACCAGCGAACAGATGCAGAAAGCCCAGGTCGTGCAGAACGTCAATGCCGCGGCTGCAAACACCATTCTCGATACCGACTGCACGCCCGGCAGCTATTATTACGCCGTCGTATCCAGAAAAAGCATAGTGGACGACAAGATTGCCCTCTATCGCGGCTATAATTCGACGACCACTCCTGTCGTGCTCTATGGCAGCGAAGCCCTGTTCCGGGTCAAGAATATCAAGGCCGAGGACGCGGGAAGCATGAAGGTGCGCGTGTCCTGGGAGCGTGTCGGCAAGTCCGGGATGCTCTATACCGTGTACCGGAACCGCAGCGTCATTGACTCGGCTGACAGGCTCCGGGAGTCCCAGATAGTGAAGGTAGTCCCCGAGACCGGTGAATTCATCGATGACACCATTGCAGTAAGCGGCACATACTATTACGCGGTTACCGCCAAGGTGCTCTATGGCAGGGAGGACACGGTCCTCACCCGCGACGAGAACTATACCTCGGGAGGCGTTACTGTCAAGATAGTGGACAGGATCGCCATCAAGTCGATCAGCGCGCGCCTTGTGGGCGGAACGGCCGTAATCACATGGGACTTCACCGGGACGCAGGGCGAAACGGCCTACCGCCTCGTCAGGTCGGAAACGCTGCTGAAAAACACGAGTGAGCGGACAGGCAGGGAGACGGAAGCTGATGTCGACCTGACGAAAAAAAGCTATACCGACACGGTTCTCCGGCCGGGCGTCTTCTATTACTGGATCGCGCCTCAGTCGGTCGGGGCTAAAGACAGCCATGAGCTGGTGGCCGGCATTAACATCACGGACACGCCGGTAATCATAAAAGCAATAGAGAAGAAGAAACCGGTGTCGAATGACATTGACCGCATTTTGAAGCGGACCTTCTTCAAGGGACTCTATGACGGCGCTGTAAAAGAGTTGCAGGAACTCCTGGAGCGGACCGATAATCAGGAGGTAGCGGCAAAAGCCCGGTTGTTCATCGGCCGGTCGTATATCGAGAAAGGCCAGTACCAGAAATCGCTTGATTTCCTGATACTGAACGATGTAAAGAAATATTTTCCGAAAGAGGCCGAATTCTGGACTGAATTCGCGCTTTCCCGCGTCAGGAACTATTAGGTCCGGCTGCAGGGGAGAGGAGTGGAGATGAAACAAGGAATTATACTGGGTGCGATTCTCATTGCCGTCGGTATCGGGCTGTTTGCCTATTATGACCATTACGTCCGCTACGAGAGGGAGGCTGGCGAGCTCCTTACCGAGGGAAAGCTGATCTACGAGCGCGGCTCGCGCGAGGCGATAAATGATTCGATCAATCTCTTTTCCAAGATCATAGCCCGCTACCCGGGAACCAGGGCGGAAGCGGAAGCCTTTTACTATATCGCGCAGAGCTACGAAAAATTGAACCTGAACCGTCTCGCCTACCTGAAATACGTTTATATAATGAAGAACAACGGGAACGTTGACCCGGCCATCGCGCAGGAGATAAAGACCAGGATAGCCCGTCTCAAGGTGATGAAGCGGTATACCGAGGAGGGTATCCATCAGCTGCTCGACCTGCTCAACTATTCCGATAACCGCGAATTCCGGAGCAGGGTGTATACCGAGCTCGGGCACACCTATCTGCAGATGCGGGAGCTGGAAAAATCAAAACGCATGTTCGATATCGCACTGACCGAGAACGGCGATAACGAGGACGCAATCCTTGGCAAAGCGCGGGCGTACAAACGCCTCGGACATGATGACCTCGCCTATAATACCTATGAATATTATTTCAAGTATTACGGCAACTTCAGCAATTACGCCGGCGACGTGAAGAACGCATACGTGCAGCAGGTGTACCGGAGCGGCCACGAGCATTTCCGCGCCGGGCGCTATACTGCTGCCATCTCCTATTTCAAGAGGATACTGGAGCATTTCCCGGACAGCGAAAGGGCCGAGAACTGCCTCTACTGGATCGGCCAGAGCTATTTTGCCATGCACAAGTACGGCCCGGCCATCACCTATTTCGACCGCACGATGGGCAACTATGACGCGGGCAAGGACGAGGACGCCCGCATAAGGAAGGGCTACGCGTATTTTCTCATGAAGAAGTTCGACCTCGCGGCGCGCGAGTTCCAGATATACCTCAACAATTACCCGCGCGGGCGCTACAGCGACACGGCCCAGAAGTGGAAAAGCATGAGCACGCAGGAGATGCTGTACCGCATCCAGAACAGGATGATCCCCGACGAGGAAGAGGGGGAAAGCCCGGAGGAGGGCAGGAAAGACGGGTCCGGGGACGGGACCTCTTCGCAGGACACCTCCAACAAGCCTATGACCGGCCGGCCCGGCAGCGCGCAGTTTGAAGACGCGGAATACGAGAACGTGGGCGAGCTATAGGGTGCGGCGCCTCACGGCCGCTCCCTCACGATGACCTCCACGGTCACTTCGCCCATCTTCCTCCACACGGTCACGCCGATCGGCTTCCCGATCGCAGATTTCCCCACAATCGTGAGAAGGTCGGTGTAGTTCCTGATCTTCGCACCTGCGATGCCCGTGATTACGTCCCTGACCCGGATCCCGGCCTGTTCGGCGGGCCCGCCCTTTTCCAGGCCTGCTATCAGCGCGCCTTCATTCCCGGCCAGCCCCAGCTCGCGCGCTGTTGCATCCGTGAGGGGCGAGATCTGTACGCCGATATATCCCCTCCGTACCTTCCCGTGCTGTCTGAGCTGTACCAGCGTGTCCCGCACCGTGTTGATCGGGATGGCAAAGCCGATCCCCAGGCTCCCGCAGGTGCTGGAATAGATCATCCGGTTCACGCCGATGACCTCGCCGTCGAGGTTGATGAGCGGTCCGCCGCTGTTGCCGGGATTGATGGATGCGTCGGTCTGTATGTGCGAAATACCCGCGTCGTTGTACACGTGCCGTCCCGTCGCGCTAACGACACCGGTCGTGATGGTCTTGTCGAGCCCGAAGGGATTTCCTATGGCCACAGCCATGTCGCCGATCCTGACGGAATCCGAGTTCCCGAAGATCACGGGAGCGAACCTACCGCGGTCCGTTATCTTCAAAAGGGCGATGTCGGTCAGCTGGTCCGAGCCGACCAGCGTGGCGGTGTAGTCTCTGTCGCTCACCCTGACGGTGACAGAGTCCATACCCTCGATTACGTGGCGGTTCGTGCAGATATACCCGTCACCGGATACGATGAAGCCGGTGCCCAGGCCCATCTGCTTGCGCGTCTCCGGCGGGTCGCGCCTCAGCCCGAAAAAGTTTCTGAAGAAGGGATCGCCCAGGAACGGGTCGCTGTATCTGCTCCGGACGGTTTTCTCGGTGCTGATGAACACGACGCTGTTCCGGTACTGCTCGTAGATGCTCTGGAAGGTCTTCTGCAGCTCGTACACGGGCGCGTCCCGATTTTTCTTCTTAAGGGGGGATTCCCTTCCGGTCTCGTCAAGGAAGGTATCGGCGCCTGCCTTGCCAGGGGCCGTTGCCGCATACAGGAGAATCAGTATCGTTATCGCTTTAATCTTCATGTATCACTCCACCGGGCACGATTCACGGGAGCAGGGAGACCGGTACCTCCCCCCCCCC
>JAKJGD010000160.1 GCA_022704585.1 Spirochaetota bacterium
GACGGGTTCATCCGGGGGTAGGAGCAGGCGTACAGGTCATGGAGGCCGAGCCGGTGGGTGTGGGCCACCGCGTTGTAGGGCGAATACAGGACGTGCTCCGGGTATTTCGCCAGGATGTCCAGCATGACCTCGCGTGTGCGGGCGAGCGAGCCGGCATCGTGCCGGAGCGGGCCCGCGTATCCCACCGGAGCGGAGAACATGTTGAACGTCGCTCTGCAGCCGTTGCCCGCAAGGGCCTCCATTACGGCGTATATCTCGTCGATGTTCTCCCGCGTGAAGGTGTATACCCACACGGCGCGCGGGTCGCTCCGGTAATTGTCGATCTGTTTCGCGAGCAGGTCCTTCGCGTTCCGGATGCGCCGGCTCGTGTCGTCGTTACCCCATACGGAGATGTGTATCTTGTATCCGACTCTCTCCGGGAGTCGCTTGAAACCGTTGGAGGCGATGCTGCCCAGGGGGATGACGTCGTAGCAGGTCTGGCATAGCTCGGGGACCAGGGACGGCTCGGCGCCGGCAAGGACGACGTAGGTGATGCCGCGCTGCTTCTCCGACTCCATCAGGGCGCGCCAGTCGCCGGGCCTGCCGTTTTCCTTCGTGAATTGCTTCTCGCCTTCATAGTAGTAGCACCCGTCGCACCTGATGTTGCAGCGGTTGGTCATGTCATAGGTCGACTCGCGAAGGAAAAACCAGCGGCGCACTTTTTCCCACCGCTCGCGCACGACGGGGTCCGCGATGATCTGCGAGAATTTCATCTTGCTGCCGGCCGCGCTTTGTTCCGATGCAGGTATGGGTGCGTGTTTGACATTCATCGCTGTCACATCCGGCTCCCGGACAGGCGCCGGGTTTTTAGGTCAATATAGCGAATGTTCACTTTTCATTCAACTTTTGCTCGATATATTCGGCGATTAATCGAACGGTCTTCAGTTTGGGGTAGTCGTCTTCATCGATGGAAATGCCGTATTCGTCCTGGAGCACCAGCACCACCGTGGTCAGGTCCATGCTGTCGATCCCCATTTCATCGATCAGATCGATCTCCGGGTCGAAGGTTTGCGGCGTCACGTCTTCGAGCTTCAGCTCTTCGATCAGGATCTCCGCGACGCGAAGGATCATTTTTGTATCAGCCATGAGGGTCCCTCCTCTTTCGTTATTTCATCGTTATTGAGTTCATTCGGCGGCAGCCGCCGTCCTGAACTGCCCGCTGCACGCAAGCTGCCCCTTGGCAACGATCCTGAATTTATATGCTGTCGGATCGCCGCCCTCAGGCGTAATTGTCACGGTTACGGCGTCATCGGGATGGATGAACTGCCGGAACCGCACCCTTGAAAATGAAGATATCGATACACTCGCGCCCTGATTTTCCGCGTGCCATTTGAGCAGGTCGGAAACCATGCCGAGCTGCGCAATACCGGGAAGAATTGGAGAGCCCGGAAAATGACCGTCAAACCAGAGCGAGTCCCGTCCCGGGGTCGCTTCGGCGGAGAGTTCGTGCGGGCCGTCCTCCCTCGGATTTCGCACACTATGCCACTGACTGTTCATTATATGATAATTCCGGATTTTACGCAGTATGCAGGTACCGCATAAAACGGATTTAACTAAAATAAAAGCCTGCACCTGTTGTCAAGAAAAAAAGACCCGTCTACTGGCCCCCTTTTTTCGCTATCACCTCAAGGAGCATGCCGCCGAAGTGGCCACATGTAAGGAGATGCGCAGAAATCCGTTCGGGACGAAAACCGGCCGATGTGAGCGCTTTTTCGATGGATCGCCGCGAATGAGCGCGCAGCCAGAGTCCCTGGCGCAGCGCGTTGCCGACCTGGGTGAACAAGCGGAAAAGGGATCTTCGCGCTGTGGTCACGTAGAGAATGCCGCCGGGCTTCAGCAGCGGAAAAAGCCGGGCGAACAGGGCGCCGGTATCCGCGACATACTCAAGGGCCGAGAAGGAGCAGATCACGTCATACGGCCCGCCCGCATCAAGGAGCTCGATGTCGCCGGTCCGGCAGTCTATGTTTTCAATGTCTTCCCGCGCGGCCGTCTGTTTCAGAAGATCCGCCATGAGGGGAGAGAGCTCCATCGCCGTGATGTGTCCGCACCTGCGCGCGATCGGGATGGTGAAGAGACCGGTTCCGGCGCCGAGCTCGAGAACTGCCTGGCCCCGGTTGAGAAGCGGCAGGAGATTCGAATTGAACAAATCCCGCTCTTTTTTCCACGAAGTGTGCTTCTGCCGCTCTTTGTTGTAGGATCCGGCAATTGATCCGTAGAAAAGGGACGCGGGCGACGAGAGGGCTGCCGACTGCATGACCGGCCTGCCAATCAGCGCCGAGAGGGGAAGGATCTCGAACCCGCGGTCTTTGAGTGAAACGATGAGCGAGTCGATCTCGCCGAGCCACGACCGGACATCGAAACCGGGAGAAGGCGCCACGTCGTGCAGGAGCACGATGTCGCCCGGCCGGGCGCGCCGCGCTATCTTTTTCGCGAGTCCGCCGATCCGGCGGTTGCCGGCGTCACGGGCGCGGCGGCTGAAATTCAGGCAGAACATGCCGCTTTCGAGGAGCGGCCGCCAGAGCCGCGGGCCCGTGATCCCGACCGGCGGACGGAAGGCAAGCGGCGTGATACCGAGCCGGGCCAGTACTTCCTGTGTCCCGGCGATCTCTTTTCGTATCCTGCCCGCGGACCCGAACATGAGGAGCGGCGAGTGGTTATACGAGTGGTTGCCGATCTCGTGTCCCTGTTCCAGGATCATGCGGACCAGGTCCGGCCGGGCTGCTGTGCGGCTGCCGGTCACGAAAAATGCGGCGCTGACGCCGTGCTTCTTCAACAGATTGAGGAGCGCGGACGTGGTGTCAGGGTCCGGCCCGTCGTCGAAGGTGAGGGCGACGGCGCGGCCGCGCGCCGTCGCCCGGTACGTCACCGGAAGATAAAAGCTCGAGCGCGGGAACAGGGGGGCCGCGAAGCAGAGAATAATAAATATGCCAAGCGGCAGGGCGGCCAGGCGAACATCGGCCAGCGCCAGAAGGGCGGCCGCCTGGAACGCGCCGAGCCCCACCAGGTGCGCCGGCGCGAGGGGGACGATTGAAGGTCCCCGGTTCATCTGATCATGTGCTCCCACAGGGGTCCGGTCTGTCCCTGTTTGTGAAGGCGCGCGACCAGCCGCGCGCTTCTTCTCCCCCCCGACCCGACGAACCAGTTCTCACGCCCGGCTCCCTCCTCCGAGACCATGCGGTATATCTCGGCGCTGTCGATATCCCGGGACTGGTAGAACACGGGCTCGAGCAGGTCGTCGGACGCCGAGATCTGGCCTTCCGCCAGGGCTATGTCGTAGAGGGCGGTGTGGGGATAGATCCTGATGCCGCAGAAAAAGAAGATAACGCATTTCTCCAGGCGCTTTGCGTTTTCAATCGTCTCGACCACCGTGTTCCGGTTCTCGCCCGGACCGCCGAGCAGGAGGTAATGCGCGATATAAAGGGACGCGCCGCAGGCCGCCTCGTGCGCAACGTACACGTCGCGGGCATTGAACGGTTTCCTGAGGGCCGCGAGCATCCGGTCGGACAGCGCCTCGGTCCCGAACTCGACGTGCGTCAGCCCGGCGCCGCGCAGCTCCTCGTAATACCCGTCGGGAGGGCGCGTGGGGGCGAAAAAGGCGCCCCAGGGGATCGAGAGGCCCTGTTTCGCGAATGCGCGGGCGACTTCGAGGCTGTGCCCGTAGTTGCCGTTGAAGACCGAGTCGGTTATGAAAAAATATTTTGCGCCTGCCCGTTCGAGCTCGAGCGCCGTGGCGGCGACCTCTTCCGGCGGTATAAGGCGAAAGTCACTTCCCTCGATGCGGGGGTAGGTACAGTACACGCAGTTGTATTCACAGCCGCGCTTGCTCTGCAGATTCAGCATGCCGCCCCGGGCGATGTAAAACCGGTCGTGGCCTCCCGGATTGAATCTTCTTGGGGGAATAGATTCAAGCGGCCTGGGGCTCGGTTCCGGCGCGTGTTTCATGATGACGCCTTCCAATTCGGACGGGTCCCGCCCCTCTTCGATCGCGTCCAGGAGCTGGTCAAGCCGCTCGCCCTCGCCGATTATGCCGTAATCCGCGCCCAGGGCATCCATCAATTGCCGTGGGAATATGGTGAACCCGCTCCCGCCCAGGACGACAGGCGCGGCGGTATGTTCGCGGACGGCGTCGGTCAGCTCGCGGTAGGCGCGGATGAAGCCTTTCGCGTCCATCGCGTCGGTGTTGTCGATGTTGCGGAGGGAGAGGCCGACGATGTCAGGCCCGAACCCGTCGATCAGCTCCCCGATCGCTGCTGTCCCGCTTACGATATTCACGTCCGCGATTTTTACTTCATGCCGCGGCGACAGGGAGCCGGCAACGTAGTCGAGTCCGATGGGGTAGATGCAATAGGGGACACGCACGGTGTTTGCTGATATGAGCAGGACTTTCATACTGTTTCAGGCGGTTATCTCAACCGCGGTGATGAATTCGCCAAGACCGAGCATGAGGATGCCCTTCCCGGCCAGGGGGCAGGAAGCGCCGCCGGTGACGGGAGCCGGGATCTCGCCCCGGGCGGCGAAGCGAACGGCAAGCGCTGCAGCGACAGCGGAGGCTGACGCGAACTCGCCCGTCAGGCCCCGGTAATCTATGACCGGCCCGGTAAAGCCGGTCGCGGTAATCAGCTGGTTTAATCTGCTTTCGCACTCCTGTCTGTTCCCGGCCGGCATACCGGCGAAAATCGCGGCGTACTTTTTCGTTATAACGCCCGCGCCTCCCGCGGATTCGATTAATGCGGAAATGACGTCCCGGTTGTTCCGCGAGCCCCGGTAAAAGAGCGGGGCAATGGTGACCCCGGCCGGCGCGCCGCTTTTCCTGAGGCACAGGGCGCCGCCGCCGTCTGAAGAAGGGCCGCCCGCACGTACGGACGCGTCGAACAGGGGTGATAGAACTTCATGGTGCTCGTCGGCTCCCATTACGAGCAGGGCCTCGCCTTCGCCCGCGGCCAGGGCCGCGGCTAACAGGGCCTGCTCGAAGGAAGAGTCGCCGCCGGTCACGGTCAGGTTTGCGCCGGTGGCCTTGAGCCAGATGGCGGCCTGCCCCGCGGGCGCGTTGTGCACGGACCCGACGAAGTCGGTGGGGCTGGTAAACTGCTCTCCCGACTCGAAGAGCTTGGAAAGGAAATCGTGGGTCTCGGACAGGGGGCCCCACCCGGTCCCGAAAAATATCGATGACGGCTTTGCCGCGCTTCCCGCGATCCCGGAGGCTTCCATGGCCAGGGATATGACGAGGCGCGGGAGCCGCTTGAGCCGCCGCACCTCGCGCGGTGGCAGCTTGGCAGATATGTCGGCCAGCGGCAGCAAGCCGCGGCACTTTTTCCCTTCGATGATAGCGGCGATCGTTTGTTCTGTGTCTCCGGCGCCGGTCATGCAGGCGCTGCTGACAGCCTCAAATCTGAACAGGGGCGTGCGGGACGGCTCTTCGCGCGCGGCGTCCGGGCCGGACATCACCAGGCACGCATTGTTGCCGCCGAACCCGAAGGAGTTGGACAGCACCAGCGCCGGCTTTTTCTCCAGGGGGGCGAGCAGGGGCATGACGCCAAGCGCGGGGTCGGGCTCGGTGCAGCCGGTGTTTGCCGGGATGATGCCGTCCCTG
>JAKJGD010000161.1 GCA_022704585.1 Spirochaetota bacterium
CGCCGCGTTCTGCGACTGCATCGGATGTTCGGACATGGCGCCGACGGGCATCCTTAACTGGAACAACAAGGAGCGGGTGGCTAAGGCCATAGCGGAAAAAACGCTTTCCCACTGGCGCGAGGTGTTCCGGCAATGTGACGCGTGCGTGGAGCCGGTAAATTCGATAAGCGAGGCAATATCGAGTCCGCCCCTGTCCGAACGGAATATGGTGGTTCCGGTAAAGACCGAAACAGGCAGTGAGGTACTGCAGATCGGGAACCCGATAAAATATCGGTCCGGCGAATACTACGCAGAAGTCGCGGCTGCAGCGCTGGGCCGTCACAATGACATGATACTATCGGGTCTGTCGTATACCGGGGAGGATATCCAGCGCTTAAGGGAAGGCGGGATTATCGGAAAATGACAGATGTTGCAAGCATGACTTTTCGTATCAGGTAAGGAGGCTGCGATGGCTCAAATAATTGTACCCGGCGATGTTTCAGTAAAAACCGTAAAAGAGTTTCACCGGATTGTGCGCGAAGCCTTGCAACAGGAAGGGACGATCGTTCTGAACTTTCGCGATGTTAAACGCATCGATCTTGCTGTGATGCAAATACTGGTCACACTGAGCAAGGAGTGCGGGAAAATCAATAAAGGATTAAGAATCCGATCAGCATCGGATGAGATAAAAAAACAGATACGGATATGCGGAATTATTAAATAACGGTTTCATTAAGCGTCTTGCATTAAGGACCCGGTCCGCCTCAGTGTCTGTCATGAAACAGATGTATCCCCCTAATATTGAAAAACAGCAACTCGATTATCAGGAAACGTACCCGGCCACCCGGTCCCCCACCTGGGTGGTGGATATCCCCATCTTACCGGCCTCCATTGACTTCACATCCCTCTCGATAACTTTCATCACGCCTTTTTCGATCCGGTCCGCTGCTTTTTTTTCGCCGAGCGTCTCAAGCATCATCGCACCGGCGCATATGGCGGCGAGCGGGTTGATCGCGTTCTTGCCGGTCCACATCGGCGCAGTACCGCCGATCGGCTCGAACATGCTCACGCCCTGCGGGTTAACGTTGCCGCCTGCCGCGATCCCCAGGCCGCCCTGCGTGATGGCGGCCAGGTCTGTGATAATGTCGCCGAACATGTTCTCAGTAACGATGACATCAAACATCTCGGGGCTGGCAACCATGTAGAGGCAGGTTGCGTCAACATGGTAGTATTCACGCTTTACGTCCGGGTACTCGGCCCCGACCTCGGCAAACACGCGGTTCCAGAGCTCGTACATGTATGTAAGGACGTTGGACTTGCCCACCAGGGCGAGCTTGTTATCCGCGCCCACGCCCCGCGCTTTCTTGCCGTGCGTGCGCGCGTACTCGAACGCATAGCGAAGACAGCGCTCTACCTGTTCGTACGAATATACCATGTTCTGGATGGCGACTTCGTCCCTGGAACCGGGGCGCGATAATCCGCCCATGCCGGTATACATGCCCCCGCTGTTCTCGCGGATGCAACAATAATCGATCTCCTTCGGCCCCTTGTTCTTTATTGGGCATTCGACGCCAGGATAGAGACGCACGGGACGGAGGTTGATGTACTGGTCCAGCTCGAAGCGCAGCTTCAGGAGGATGCCTTTCTCCAGTATTCCCGGCTTCACGTCAGGATGGCCGATGGCGCCCAGGTAGATGGCGTCGAATTTTTGCAGTTCGTCTATAGCGCCTGCCGGAAGGACTTCGCCTGTCTTCATGAACCGCTCACCGCCGAAATCATAGGTGGTGAAATCTAACTTCAGCTCTTCTACCGCGGCAGCGGCCCTGAGAACCTTGAGACCTTCGGCCACGACCTCGGGACCGGTTCCGTCGCCCGGGATAACCGCGATGTTGTAAGAGTGCGCCATGGTGTCTGCCTCCATGTAAAATCCGTATGGAGGTTTCGTTTAAACCTACGGTTTAAATTGTCAAGATAAATAGCTGACTTTGATGGCGGCGGTGCCGGTTGTTAGAAGAATATCTTTTTAATCAGGAATACGCCAGCCAGAATAAGCACAAGCAGGAGGAGCACCCTGAGCTTGCTCCGATCGTCGATGTCCCTGCCCCTGTCCATCATGAGGTACAGGTGCGTGGACAGGGTCGCCGAGATTGAGACGAAGGAGGCAAATAGAAGAATGGAGATCAGGGAAAAAATAAGCCCAATGATTAAGCCGCCGATAGTGTGGGAAAGGAACAGGTTGCCCACGAAGGCCTTGAACAGTCCCGAGTCAGACCCCTGTATGGTAAGGTCTGACATCGATAGAAACGAAGGCGGAACCGCGGAGAATATCTTTTCACCTTCTTCAGCGAGTAAATTTTTCGTGAGGAACATCGACAGCGAAAAGGAGCCGTAATGGAGCAGATAAATCGCTGCAAAAGTCACGGCTGTGACGATGGCCATGAGGGGGACGGTATAGGCCAGGCTGAAATTCTGCCGCCGTATGAATCTGAACATGTCCGGAAGGGCAGTCATGCCCCCGGAGTTGCCCGCAATAATGGGCGGATAGAACCAGAAGCCGACGGCGACGATCAGGATAATACAGATCGAAACGGCATAGATTGGAAGAAACATGAGGGCGAAGATGACCGGTCCCACAATCGGGATCTTGCCAAACAGGATAAGTATCAGCTCAATCGCCAGGAACAGGGCGATGTTTGCAATAAAAACCGGAAAGAATGAACGGCCCAGGAATTCAAGCGGCCCGGCGGCTGGAGTTCTGGATCCAGAATTGATAGAGTCCATGGTGATGCGGGATATCATGGATGCGCTCAATATATAAATAAAAAAAACAAGGGCGAAGGGAACAATATTCAGCATTGATTTCAGATAGTTACTTTCGAGGTTCCCGGGCGAACCGATAAGCCCGCTGACAAGCCAGCTAAAGCCCGTAATGAGCAGGAACGAAAGAAAGATGCCGACAGCAGCGACAATAAGCTTTGATGGAGTAAAGGCTTTTCCGCAGATTAAGAAAAGGTCCGACAGGGTGAAGTCAGCACCTGTGAGGGAAGAGACAACACTGCCGTTACCGGAAGAATATTTGTTCTGCGGCAATGGCCGTTCTTTTGCAGGGGCCGGGCTTATCTTGTTCAAGCTTTTGCCGAACAGTGGCGGTTTTATCCCTTTTTCCTTTCGGGTTGCTGAATGGGATGTCGCCGGAACTGGATGTGCGGACGGTCTGAACATCCCTGGCGAGAGTGTATGCCCAGTCGTCCCGAGAGACTGCGTCTGGCGGTTTAAAAGGGCCGGGCCTGGCGGTACGTGAGGAGCCGGTAATTCCTCCCCGGCCGGTTTTGGCTCACGGATAAGGGGGAATTCAATAGTGAATGATTTAGCACACCGTTCGCATATAAGGCTGTATCTGGCCTGCTGTGTGGATGTAAACGTTATCGAATAGAACGACTGGCAATGCGGACAGGTTGTTATCTTAATGAATTTGTTGCACTGTTTACAGGGCAGAATGGAGAACGAGAGGCCGCTGATCTGTTCGGCGGTAAGCGTGTAATTTGTTTTACAGTTGGCACAGGTGATCTGCATGTGACGTTCCGGGAGCGGCGGGGCCGGGTGCGCGCCGTCACTCAGTTATTTATCGGCCGGGCACGAGATGCGCACTACTACTTTACGCGGCAGTTTCCCCTTACGTGCGCTTTTCCTTTTTCAGGCGCTCGATCAGCCTGCAAAGAAAGTTGTTGGCGTCCTCGGTGACCACATAGTCGGACAGCTCGGTGATTGGCGCATCAGCATTGTTGTTTATCGATACAATGATATCGGATTCAACGATTGAAGCGGTGTGCTGGATCTGACCGGAAATCCCGAAGCCAAGGTAGAGTTTTGGGCGGATGGTCCTGCCTGTCTGGCCGATCATCCGCTCCTCACCGCACCATCCGTTGAATACCGGCACCCGGGTCGCTCCGACTTCCCCGCCCATAATCTCTGAAAGCTCAAACAGCTTTTCGAAGTTACGCCGTGAACCGAGGCCGCGACCTCCGGCGACCACGATCTGCGCCTGCTCAAGCGGAACTTTCGGCTTGTCCCACCGGACCGGCGCTTCAAGGTTTGCGATTCTGAGCTTCGATATATCATACTCGAAGGGCAGGCGGATGATTTCTGCCGTATGTCCCGGAACCACCTTCTTGTCAAACACGCCCTGCTGGACCGTGGCCATTTGCGGCCGCGCGTGCGGGCAGAGCACCGTGGCGATTGCGTTTCCGCTGTAAGCGGGCCGCTTCATGGCCAGCAGACCCTGTCCGTGTTCCATGGAATCCATGACGGTGAGATCTGTGCAGTGTGATGTCAGTCCTGTTGAAAATCGCTGGGCAATTCGCGGCGCGAGGTCGGTACCCGCTTCAGTGGAGGGAAAGAGTATAATCGAGGGCCGGCGCTCACGGATAAGAAGCTCGTACAGGTCCGGGAACATCTGGCTGTCATAATGCTTGAGGGCACGGTCGCTGCAGTAAAGGATCACGTCCGGACCATACTGTTCGATGACGGGAAGATACTGCTCCGCCTCCAGCGCGTGAACCACGGCGAAGAGCCTCTGGTTAAGCCTGCTGGCAATCTCCCTGCCTTTGGTGAGGAGCTCCAGGGCGCCTTCAAGCACCCGTTCATGGTCCTGTATCTCCGTAAACACCCAGACGTCGGAATAAATATCATTTGTATGCTGCGTGTCTGCCATGATGCGTTAATACCGGAGAATATTGTGCTTTTTCAGTTTGTGCACGAGAAGGTCGGCTTTGTCGCCAGGGCTCCCGGAAAAGACCTCGCGGGTGCGCTTGTGGGAAAAAAGCTCAGTTTCAATCACGACCGTCGGCGAGCCGGCGCTCCCGTATTCCATAGTAGTGCCGCCGAGGTCTTTCATTGAAAAGGTTATGATCTTTTTATCGAGACAGGCATTGATATCTGCGAGTCGGGGGATGCGGACACGGTTGCTGTTTTTCCCGATTGCCATGAGAAAGGGGAACTCGACCTTGATTTTCTGGTACTCATGGCCGTAAAGACGCTCTATCACAGCGTGGCCGTCACATACATCGAATTTGTGAATCTGCGTGATCAGTGGCATATCCAGATACTCGGAAAGCTGGAACCCGACATGGCCCGTGTTGCCGTCAATGGCCTCGCAACCGGTGATAACGATGTCTAACGCGCCCAGCTTACAGATAGCGCTGGAGAGTGTTTTACTCGTGACGAGCGAATCCGAGCCGGCGAATGCCGGGTCGGACACCAGCACGCAGGAATCGACCCCTAGGGCGTATGCCTCGTCGAGAACATCGATCGCGTGGGGAGGTCCCATGGTGATGGCGGTTATTACGGCGCCGAAGCGATCCTTGATGGAAAGGGCCATTTCAAGCGCGTGAAGGTCATCCGGGTTCATGATGCTTTCGGTCCCGCTCCGGTCGATGGTGCCGGTTTTCGGGTCAAATCGCGCCTTCTGCGTGTCGGGTACCTGTTTAATGGTTACGGCGATCGAGAGCATGGGCGCTATAACCTGCTGAATTCTTTTATAATAGAGTTGCCGATGATGATCTTCATGACCTCGGTGGTGCCCTCGTATATCTCGGTGACTTTCGCGTCGCGAAAAAAGCGCTCGACCGGCAGGTCTTTCACATACCCGTA
>JAKJGD010000162.1 GCA_022704585.1 Spirochaetota bacterium
AACACGGCCTCGGCCAAGGCGCTCCGCACGATACAGCAGAACGACCTCCCGGGGATCGACCCGTCGCGGTGTGTGCTGGGCGTGATACGGCCGACCGTCGAAGTCCTGGGCTCCCTCACCCGCACGCGGCACGTGGGCATACTGGGCACGGCGGGCACCGTGTCGTCCGGTTCCTACGTGCTCGAGATAAAAAAGCTGTTTCCCGATATCGTCGTCACGCAGGAGGCCTGCCCCCTCTGGGTCCCGCTGGTCGAGAACAACGAGCTTGCCGGGCCCGGCGCCGAATACTTCATACGGAAAAACGTCTCCCGCCTCCTTGCGGCGGACCCGGAGATCGACGCGGTCATCCTGGGGTGCACCCACTACCCGCTCCTGCTCGATACAATAAAAAAGTTCACGCCCCCGCACGTGACCATGATCCCCCAGGACAGCATCGTGGCGGACGGCCTGATCGATTACCTGAAAAGGCACCCGGAGATCGACGGCCGCTGTTCACGCGGCGGCGGCGTGCGCTTCTGCACCACTGACTCGACCGCGCTCTTCGACGAGCTGGGGTCACTCTTCTTCCGAAAGCAGGTTAGATCTGAAAAACTGGCTGTTTAGCGGGACATGCGCGGCGGGAGCGTTGTTTACATGCGTATCATTCGCACGACAAAATAGGCCCCGGCCATCAGCGTAAAAGGAAAGGTGATAAAGTAGGTCATGACTTCCTGGAAGTTCACGATGGTCGTATTGTAGATCTTCTTCCCGAAATGGTTCAGGTGATAATTCGCAGGGTCCTTGAGACGGCGGATAATGATCCAGGTGATCCGTATCTTGACCGCCAAAAAGTATATGAAAATGAGCCCGGCTTCAAGGAACCATACCGCGTCGAGCTTTATACCCTTCAGTATCCTCGGATTCATGGCGACAATCATGGCTATGACAATGCTGGTCACAACATTGGTCACCACCGTTATCATGAAATAACGGAAATATTCCATTTTTTTAGACGATATGTACCCTACGAGGCAATAGATGTGGATGAATATCGACGTCTGGAGCGCGATACAGAATGCGATGAGTACGACAAATTTCATAGCAGTATAAGTATAGAATTTACCGTTTATACGTCAACAAATTATAGGCTAAAAACCGTCCGATCAGACCGTTACCGATAAAAAAATGTTGACTCGCCATCTGAAACATCTGCATTTTTATACTAGTGGTTAACTACGATTCTCCAAAATGCAGAGGTGGCGTTTATGATGGCACATCAGCTCCTGGTTCCGGCGGACAATAAACCGGGCATGCTTGCGAAGGTGACAAGCGTGCTGGCCCGTGAAAAAATAAACATCCGGGCGATAACAATCTCCTCCTTCGGTGAGCGGGGTTTTTTCAACATTATCGTGGACGAGCCCAAGCGGGCGCACAGGGAGCTCGAGAAAGCCGGCCTGACCGTGGAGCTGAAAGACGTCATCGCGGTCCTTATCGACGACAGGCCGGGCGGGCTGGACAGGCTCGTGCAGCTCCTCGCGTCGAAAAGCATCAACGTGGAAAACGCGTACGGCTTCGTGCTCGAAAGCCGCGTCCAGGCCGTTTTCGTCATAGACGTGAACAACAGGGAGCTCGCGCTCCAGGCGCTCAAGGACAACGGGTACAAAACGATAGACGCGGAGTCGCTGAACTCGGTAGAGCCGTTCCATTACATGAAATATTAACCGAGGGCGCCGGTTCCTCCGGCGCGTCCGCAGGCTCCGCTCCGCCCGGGCAGCCGGGCCTTATCCGGTCACCTCGACCACACAAAACAGTCCATGTCCGCACCCGAACGCATCGGGATAATTCATTTCGCAATTTCTCAGGACGCATGCTATCTGCGGTCCCATGATACTGGCCCAGAAATCAGCCACGGGGAAGCGCGCCGCGTTTTTATACAGCCAAGATATCATCTCGAGGTCTTCGGCAAGGAGAGGGGCGCTATGTGATAGTATATTCCCCATCAATACCCTGTTGCCTTCCTGGAGAGACTCGATAAAGGCGATCACATAATTCCATTGCTTCTTGTAATTATTGACTCTTTCCCGCGCCCCCTGCGGCAGGTCCGCGGCAAGCGGCTGCATATAATCCAGGTCAACCTCAAGTTCATCCAGGACTCCCCTGAAGTCCCTGTCAAACAGCCTGTTGACCTGGTACCGGTAGCGCCTGCTGCTGTCGTTGAATATGCCGGTATCCATATGCCTTCCGACAAAAATCGAGCGATCGTTCATGATCGTACCTGTTTTCCTGCCGCAGTTAAAGGCAGCGGTTTCAATCAGGCCCCTCAATTCATCCGGCGACCAGAAGGAGCATTCGAAGGTCTCTATCCGGTCATCCGTTCTTTCTTCTTCCGGATACAGGTAGGCCATATTGTACGGTTTTTTTTCGCCAGAAGATCCCCTCCAGTAACGAGGCCACTCGGGAGAATATTTCCCGAGAAGATCAAATATGATGCAACCCGTACTTCCCATATGCATCATTACCTGCTCGGTCAGGGTGGCCAATTCGTCGAACGACAGATGAGAAAGGGATGCATAGGACGAAAAATAAATATCATACGAAGGGCCAATCGTCAACGGGAGTCCCTTCGCAAGATCATGCTGCTCGAACATGACGTTGTCATTCCTGCCGTAATTCACCAGACCCTGTTCAATCATGGATCCGGAAAGATCCAGACCGTAATATATTTCAATATCAGCCGGATCAAGGACAAACTCTTTATTAAATGAATCCACGGGATTATTCACCGGTATATGTGTCAACAATTCAAATCCTTCACCGCCGCCGCAGCCGAAGTCGACGATCCGTAACTTTTTCTTTTGATCCAGTAATTTCTCGATAGCGGGACGGATGCAGAGCTTGATCGAAATATCTTCCCAGTATTTTCTGACATTGTCTTTTTTACCAACAAGTCCGCTCCTCTCAATACCATAATATCCGAGTCGCACCGCAGTTTCATAAAATTCAGTTTTCATGGTCAGGTTGCTTTCTCCTGGACGAGTATATATTCGGTATTCTTCTTCTGATGAAGCAGGCCCGCTTGATTAATCAGAAGAGTTTTATTAAAAGGATACAATTATGATGAAATCCCGACGTTCTGAGTATTTATGTCAATTTATTGCGGTTTGGGAGTTTAATAATATACAAGCTTGTATTTCCATCAAACATTTTTATTTTAACTAAATTTTTGTCAATATTTATTTATTATTAATAAATTTTAGATTGACTGTTCATACCTATTTTATTAAATTTTAATGAAATAATAATTTTTCAACATCAGAGACACCGGCGCAACCCAATTCATCTGAAACTGGCGTCATCTGTTACCAGGAATCGGAGTCATGAATAATAAAAATGAAAAATCGCCAAAATATGATTTAGTGATTGATAAGGGAAGAATATTCACGGCAGTTGTGGTATTGGTGATAATGGCTTTGTTTTTTATATTTATGCTGTACCTCGGCGAGGTATTATAGGAATTCCATAGAAAGAATGGGTATCAATGAATACTGGACCGTCGCTGAAAAAAATCAGGCTGAATAAAGAGTATACGATAACCGAAGTAGCCCAGCGTATAAATATCTCCACGAGCCTTCTATCACAGATCGAAAACGGGAAGATCACGCCCTCCCTGCAAACACTCGAAGAGTTGCTCAGGTTTTATGCGGTCAACTTTTCTGATTTTTTCAAACAGGTAGAGCAGAAAAAATATATTTACGTAAGGAAGGATGAAGCGGAGACAATAGAAAACAGCGAGCACACTATTCTCTTCACGCTTCTCGCATCCAAGCTGCAAAACAACGCGCTCGAGTCATTCCTTGTCAATCTTGGGCCCGGAGCGTCCCTGCCGCTTGCCAGGCTTAATGATGACATCAACGGCGAAAGGATCCTCTACGGTGTCGCGGGATCAATTGAAGTCGTTCTTGACGATGAAACTTTTATTCTGGAAAGCGGCGACTCTCTCAATTTCAAATCACACGTTTCGTGCACTATCACAAACCGCCTTGAGCCGGAGGCGGCACTCTTTATTTCCGGGCTTCCTCCGATAATTCTTTGAATCGAATATTCCACCGGTGTCGCAAAAATTTTAACAGCAGGAAGGAACAGGGCCATGAAAGAACGTTCGGGCGAGATAATCAACATCATATCGAAATTCGGCAAGTCGATGTTCCTGGTATTTTCCGGTGTACTTACGATTCACCTGTCCGCCCTGCTCGTGGACTATTTTTTAATAAGAAAACCCCTGGTCATCAATCTCGAAAAAGATTTTGTGGGGTCCGCCTTTTCATATCCCATGATCCCGATAATCGTGGCGTATTTCATTTTTTCCCTGGCGATTCTCTACCTGTGGAATAAAATGAAGAAAGCCGTTCTCGCCGCCCGTGAATCGGAACGCAGGCACGAGAAGCAGAAAATACTTCTCGGCGTTTTAAAGGACATTACCGGCCTGCTGGGTCAGCATATCACGACCCACAACTCGGAGATACAGAGATGGCTTGTAGACACGAAAATGAAAAAGAAACAGCCGCCGAAAGCGGTCGAAGACTCAAGCAGGAAGATATCCGAGGTCCTTGGCGCGCTCACGGAAATTGCTTTTCTCGCGGGAGCAGGCCCCTCGTCGCCGGACGACCGGACCATCCATGACATACGGGACATTGAAATACTCCTGAAAAAAAGAATAAGCGGCATGGAAGACGATACAGCCGCTTCAGAAATAATCCGGAACATCGGTAAAGTGCATTGATGACCGGCACCCGTACACGGCTTATTGCTTCTATCCTGATTGCGGTACCTCTGGCGCCCATCGTGGCTTCCGCAGCTCCCCACTCCCCGCACATTGACGGGAGCACGCTCCCGGTCCCGTGGGTAATACCCTTCGCCGGCATGCTGCTTTCCATCGCGATTTTTCCGCTGGCCGCCCCGCGCGTCTGGCACCGCCATTACGGCAAGATATCACTGTTCTGGGGGCTTCTCTTTCTTACGCTCTTCACCGTTCATTTTGGCATCGCCACGAGCGCATTCTATCTGCTGGAAGTATACCTGCTTGAGTTTCTTCCTTTTATCGTGCTGCTCCTTGCCCTGTATACGGTATCGGGGGGGATACATCTGAAGGGGACCCTTCCGGGGACCCCGGCGGTCAATACCCTGATCCTGTTGCTGGGAACGTTCCTGGCGAGCTGGATGGGAACCACCGGCGCGGCCATGCTCCTGGTACGACCGCTCATAAGCGCGAATGCGTGGAGAGCCAGGAAAACCCACATCATTGTTTTTTTCATATTTCTGGTCGCAAACATAGGCGGTTCGCTCACCCCCCTGGGCGATCCGCCCCTTTTCCTCGGTTTCCTGAAAGGGGTGAGCTTCTTCTGGACAACCAGGCATCTCCTCATGGAAATGCTGGTCGCCGCCGCGATCCTTATCGCCATATTCTATGCGATCGACACATTGTATTACCGACGCGAAAAGATGAAACCGGAAAAGGATCCGGCAGGCATCTCGATCGCGATAGTGGGCAAGGTCAACTTCATGCTCCTGCCGGGTATTGCCGGCGCCGTGCTCGCGTCCAGCATCGACATGGGTAGCGCCTTCACCCT
>JAKJGD010000163.1 GCA_022704585.1 Spirochaetota bacterium
CGAACACTGACATTGAGAATACGCCGTCGGTTATCGACACGTCTATGTAATCGCCCGTGCCGGTTCGCTGCCTTCCGATATATGCTGCCATCACGCCTATTGCAAGGTTCTTGGACCCGCTGGCAATGTCCGCTATCTGTATACCGGTCAGTACCGGGCCGGTTTCTTTCCGCCCGGATATCGAATCGACACCGGATAACGCCATGTAATTAATGTCGTGGCCCGCGCGGTCTGAATACGAACCGGTCTGGCCATACCCGGTCAGGGAGCAATATAGTACCGAAGGATTGATCCCACGAAGCGTTTCATACCCGAGCCCGAGTCTGTCCATGGTTCCAGGCCGGAACTGCTCGATAATAACATCATATTCCCTCACCAGCCGATACACGATTTCACGCGATTCACTGTTTTTTAAGTTCAGCGAGAGCGACCGCTTCCCCCGGTTCAGGTGCGCATAGAGCGCACTCATGCCGTCCGTATGCGGCGGCATCAGACGCACGATGTCCGGGGACTCCGGATTTTCCACCTTGATAACATCCGCGCCCAGGTCGGCCAGCATCATGGTGCCGAAGGGACCTGGAAGAAGGTAGGTGAAATCGAGTATTTTCATGCCGGAGAGTGGCGCTGGCATAGAATTCTCCTGAATATGCACTGTAATCTTTTAAGACTTTCCAGTTTACAGAGAAACACAGACCGCTGATAATTGCAATTCGAAAATATCTTCTCCCGATACCTGATTTTATACTTTACAATTCATTATTTTTTCGGCATCGTCTACGCATGGAGATTGAATATGAAACTCACCTCTGTTTTCGTTGGGACACGATTAAAAACCTATACGTGCACGATAAGCAGCCGGTGGACCATGAATTATGCGGCTGCAATCGGTGATGCCAACCTTCTCTATTTCAATGACGAACAGCCCGGGGGCATCATAGCGCCGCCACTTTTTCCCGTAGCCGTTACCTGGCCGCTCATTGAGAGAATAGGCGATTTCATCGAGGCGGATTCCTTTCCCCGTGAAGTCATTTTCACCCAGGTCCATTACACCGAGCACATTCAAATCCATCGGCCGGTCGTACCCGGAGACAGGCTGTCTATTAACGGCACGATCGCGGCCATTCTCCCGCACCGTGCCGGGACACACGTGGTCCTCAGGTTTGACGCAGTAAATGACGGCGCTGAGCCCGTTTTCACCGAGCACATCGGCGCCATGATGAGGGGTGTGCAGTGCACCGACTCCGGAAGGGGCGGCGACAGAATTCCGGTTCTTCCCCGTCAGCCCGGGGGCATCGATGCCCTGTGGGACTCGAACATCTTCATTCATCCGCTGGCTCCTTTCATCTATGACGGATGTACGAATATCCATTTCCCAATACACACATCCGTCAAATTCGCGCGCCAGGTCGGCCTGCCTGGCATCATACACCAGGGCACCTCTACCCTTGCCCTCGCGCTCCGCGATATCATTGAGAGGGAGGCCGCGGGCGACTCCCGTTTGATAAAAGAAATCTCCTGCCGCTTCACCGGCATGGTTCTACCCGGCTCGGATATAACAGTACGTCTCTGCGGGAAAGAACAGCATGCATCCGGGACGGATCTTTTTTTCACGGTAATGAATGTGGAGGGACACCGCGCTATCAGCGACGGGTATATCATGCTGAAACAATAAAGGAGTAACCGATGAAACATGAACAGCTTACCCAGACATGGCATTACGTGGAAAAGTGGGCAGCCGCCCGGCCGAAAGCCGAGGCACTCGTATTCGGAGAGGATCGGTTGACATGGAAAGATTTCAAGTACAGCATGGATTCACTCGCCCGGGCCTACCTGGAAGCGGGCATTAAAAAAGGTGACCGCGTGTCTCTCCTTTCCATGGCGCGCACTGAATTTCTCACCACTTACATGGCTGCGGGAAAGGTCGGTGCGGTCTGGCTCGGCCTCTCGCCCAAGTTCACCCTTGACGAGCTTCGTTACCAGATCGGCGACTGCCGGCCGTCGGTACTCATCGCGATACGGGAATACATGGGGAACGATCTGGCGCCGACCCTGCTGGCCCTTATGAAAGAATTCTCCTTCATAAAAAAAGTGGTGGTTATAGGCGATCCGATAGACGGGACCGAGAGCTACTCCGACTGGACCGGGAAGCCCCGCAAGGAATTTGAATCCGCACTCGATAAACGGTCACGCGAGATCACGGAAGACGACGAGGCCCTCCTCATGTATACATCCGGATCCACAGGAAAGCCGAAGGGCGTTGTTCACACGCACCGCAGCATCGTGGAAAATATTAAAATAGAGGTCGACAAGTTTTATTTCAACGAAAACTCCCGGGGCATCCTTCACTTTCCCATAAACCACGTTGCAGCAGACGTTGAGATCGGCTTCGGCTCCATAATGTCAGGCGGGTGCATCGTGTGCATGGACCGGTTTGATCCGCTTGAAACATTGAAGATCATTGAAAAAGAGAAGATCACCCACATCGGCCAGGTGCCGGTCATGTTTTTGCTTGAGTTCAAGCAACCCGACTTCTTTAAAACTGATTTCAGCAGTGTGAAGGCCTTCGTCTGGGCCGGCGCCGCAGCGCCGAAAATCATGATCGATATACTCACGCCCATATGCCAGAAGACCGGGTCAATGCTTCTTACGGGGTACGGGAGCACTGAAGTCTGCGGTTTCATCACATACACGGAAAAGAATGAGGAGGCGGAAACGCTCCTTAAAACCGCGGGTAAAATCGCGCCGCCATTCGAGCTGAAGATCGTGGACAGGGATCGCCGCGAGCTTCCCGACGGGGAGATCGGCGAGATCGCCGTGCGTGGCCCCTTTCTCATGAAAGGATATTACAACAATCCCGATGAAACGGCGAAAGTCATTGACAGAGATGGCTGGTATTACACTACCGACCTGGCGGTTCGAGATCCCCGCGGCTATATCCGGATCACAGGCAGGATATCAGAGATGTTCAAGACCGGGGGCGAGAACGTGTATCCGCGCGAGGTGGAGGAAGTCATCGAGTCTCACGCGGCCGTACTCTTCGCCGCCGTAATCGGCATACCGGATGATGTCTACCAGGAGGTAGGCTGGGCTTTCGTCATGCCGAAGCCGGGCCAGAGCGTCGCGGAGGACGAGCTGCGCGGCCTGTGCAAAACGTCACTGGCAAACTTCAAAATACCCAAGAAATTCTTTATACGGCCCATGCTCCCGCTTTTGGCAAGCGGCAAGGTCAACAAACTGGCGCTGAAGGACGAGATAAAGGAGATGATGAAGGGCCCTGCCGGAGCGTAATCGCCCGCCCGCACATACCGGGAACATGGTGCCGTACATCAGCCGAAGTCAATGCAACGCTTTCCGGTTTTTTTCTGGAGCCAGGCCGCGGCACGCATGAGTCCCTCGGTCGGGCCTGCCGGAATGCCGGCGAACCGGTACCCGATAAACTCGAGGATCGTGCCCGCCCTGCTGACCGTGTCCATGTACGCGAAATTTATGCTCAGGGGCCCCACGCCGATCCTTCCCCTCACCCACACGGGACACCCGGCCTTCGAAAGCCTGTCCGCCCATTCATCCACCGCGTGGGTCAGGAACCCGATATGCTGGATCACCGGCCTTCCCTTCGTGTCAACGTGCTCACGGTAAAAATCAGAGCCTTCCCCCGGCTCCAGGAGCTCGAGCTCGATGCCATCGAAATAGGCCACGCCCATCTTGCCGCGGAAGGTGCGTTCTCCACCGCGCTCGGTCCAGCGGGGCAATGTTGCCGCCGCCGTCATGAAGGGACCCAGCCCCTGCGCTTCCAGGTCTGCCGCGGCCTTTTCCACGTCCGGCACCACGATGCCCGCCTGGTGTACTTTAAAGGGAATGCCTGTTTTCTTCCTGAACGGTGCGGCAACCTCCTGCATTCTCGCGTTGAATCCCGGACCTGTGATCATATCTGCCAGCAGCATGGTGACCTCCGTTACATTCTTTTTACCGGGGTTAAAATCCCGCGCTTTCAAACAAAGCTTACCGCCGTCTTCATCGCCTTGTGCTTCGCCTTGTCCATGTTTACCTCAATCATGGTGCGGTACTCCTCTATCCTGAACCGATGGGTGAGCATATCGTCCACCCTGACTTTCTTTTTCGCGATAAGGTCCAGCGCCATCTCAAATGCCTGCCTCTTCCCCGCCTTCACATCGTTTAAGCGGTACCCGTAGCAGCCCCGTATCGTCTGGAGCTTGAGCCAGAGTGTGGTGAGATCGAGTTTCATTTCTTTGCCTATGCCCAGGAGCGAAATGACACCGTTTGTCGCCAGCGCGCGCATAGACCCTGTCAGGGTAGCGCGACTGCCCACAGTCCCGCCGAGGATCGGCCGGTATGCCCTGCCGCCGGCGATTGTAACCCCGGCGTCTATGATGCTTCCTGCAAAAGTCCGGTCCGCACCTGACTTCTTCGCGTACTCGGCCGCAAACGGGGACGGCTCTATGACCGTGACATCGCAACCGCTCCCCAGAGCGCGTATCGACTTGACCACCATAGCTCCAATGACACCGCCGCCCACAACGAGCACTCGCTCCCTCTTCACCGGGAAGTTGTCCAGCACGGCCTGCAGGCCGACCGCGAGCGGCTCGGTCAGGGCGGCGGATTCCGGAGACACGCCGGCAGGCACGCGATACACCTGGCTTTTATGGGCAACCAGGTATTCGGCGAATCCGCCGCCCGCGTCCCGGCAGATGCCGATAAACATGCCCGGGGCGAGTGCACCCTCGGCGAAATTCTCGCAGTTCCCGGGTACCCCGGCCGCGCAGCTACGGCATACCGGCTTTATGCCCCGCGTCTCGCAGTTGAGCGACGGGACTGCTGTGACCAGGTCCCCCTTTTTTACATGCTTCACGTCAGAGCCGACCTCGACCACATCGCCGCAGAATTCATGTCCCGGTACACAGGGAAACGAGGTGAAGGGCATTGCGGTTGGAGAGTCTTTCATGAACATGAGATTGATATCGCTTCCACACACCCCGCAGAGCCTGGTCTTTATCTTCAACCATTCTGGCGAAGGGAGAGAGGGCTCGGGAATGTCTGCGAGCTTTACGGTCGATAACGGTCCCCGGTAGCAGAACTTGTTGCTAAGCGGCCGGAGTGCATGGAGAGCCACAAAACGCACAGGATCGAGATTTAATAATAAGGCTTTCATAATATTTCATTCTGCCAGTGTGGGGTTTAAACCCCACACTGGCAGAATGTTCTCACTCCATTTTTAATGATTGATAAAAAAGCGGTGTCGCCGGGCTTGTCACGGTCGGGTCCGTCATGACGTTGATACATGCAGGCTTTCCTGACGCGAAGGCGCGCTCCAGCGCGGGTATGATTTCCTCGTCCTTCGTGACGAACTCGCCGTGCCCGCCCAGGCCTTCGGCAACCTTCTCGTAATGGCGCGTACCGAGCTCCGAGCACTGAAGCCGGTCCTTGCCTATCGAAAGCTCCTGGCTGTGCTTGATCATGCCCCAGGCGCAGTCATTGTTGACCACGACCACAACCGGTATGTTATGGCGCACCATGGTGTCGAATTCCATTGCGTTGAAGCCGAATGACCCGTCACCGTTGAGCACGACGACTTTCGTGTCAGGCC
>JAKJGD010000164.1 GCA_022704585.1 Spirochaetota bacterium
GCATGCCTGCTTTGAGGACGGGCCCGCTATTGGCCCCGGCCTTCTCTGTATCTGAAGATCGTTCTTTCTGCTGAATGTATGCCTTGAGTTCGGCAATGGTTTTTGGCTGCGGGACCGGCTCCGATTCTTCACGAATCCTGGGCTGCTTCACTGCAAACTCTGATCTTCTCTCGTATCGTTCGAAAGACTCGTGAAACTGGTTCCTGTATCGGGGCCTTTGATCGAAATATTCCGGCTCATCGAGCCCTTCAATCAGCTCCGGAGGCATTTCTTTCAGGAAGCGCGACATCTGCGCGGGGAATCCGGCGTCCGGCCCATAGTTTTTGCGAAACGGCGTCCACGTGATGAAGAGCTTGCGCCGTGCGCGTGTGATGCCCACGTAGCAGAGGCGGCGTTCCTCCTCGATACCTTCCTCCGTGTCGCTCGCGAGGCGGTGAGGGAACATCTCCTCCTCCATGCCTGTCAGAAATACAACAGGGAACTCGAGTCCCTTGGCGTTGTGCACGGTCATGAGGGTCACGGCATTGTTCCTGGACTCGGGGTCGTCGTCCGGGTTCTCCTCCGAGGTGTAAAGCGATATGTCCTGTAAAAAAGCGTCCAGTGTCGACTCGGGGAATGCCGCCTCGTAATCGTACACGCTGTTCATGAACTCCGAGAGGTTCTCAAGCCTGCTCCTGCTCTCCAGGCTGTCTTCTTCCTCCAGGCTTTTTATGTAACCGGAGCCCTTCAGCACGTCGTCCACGATCGACGAAAGCTTCGGGGCGGGCACCGAGGCGGTTGCCTCCCGGCTCCGGACGATCAGTTCGCGGAACCCGGCAAGGCCCTTGGGCTGCTTGCCGCCCATGAGGCCGTCGCGGATGACATCCCAGACCGTGACTCCCTCGTTCGCCGCCGCCTCGCGGATGCGGTCGATAGCGACCGCACCGATGCCGCGCGACGGCGTGTTTATGATGCGCATGAGCGAGACCAGGTCCGCGGGATTGGCGATGAACTTGAGATAGGCCACCGCGTCCTTGATCTCCTTGCGCTCGTAGAACTTCATGCCTCCCACGACCCGGTAGGGAATGTTCTCTTTCCGGAGCCGGTCTTCGAACACGCGGGACTGGGCGTTGGTCCGGTAAAACACGGCGAAGTCTTTGTTCGAGAAGCGCTCCCTGTGTTTCAGCGAAACCAGGGTATTGATCACGTACTCGTTATT
The DNA here is from genome assembly GCA_022704585.1 of Spirochaetota bacterium. Next base: position 1,199 of record JAKJGD010000164.1, read on the forward strand.
GGCACGGCACCACACCACGGACTCGCCGTCGCCCCGGTGAGCGGTGAGCTCCTTGTCCTTCCTGTTGACGTTGTTCCTGATAACCGAGGAGGCGGCTGCCAGTATCGGGTCCGTGGACCGGTAATTGGTCCCCAGGGTCACGACGACCGCGTCGGCGTAGTCCTTCTCGAAGTTCAGGATGTTGCGGATGTCTGCGCCGCGCCATGAATAGATCGACTGGTCGTCGTCTCCGACCACGCACAGGTTGCGGCTGGCGGAGGCAAGGTATTTGGCGATCAGGTACTGGGCGTAGTTGGTGTCCTGGTACTCGTCCACCATGAAGTATCTCCACTGCCGCTGGAGCGCGGCCAGGGACGCCTGGTCCTCGCGGAGGAGGGCCACGGTCTTTATTAAAAGGTCGTTGAAGTCAAGCGCGTTGCTTTTATTGAGCCCCTCGTGGTACCGGGCGTAGATCTCCGGGAAGTCGAAGGGGAGATTCTTTTGCATGAGCAGTGCCGGGTCCGTGCCGTCTATGAGTTCGGCCCTGTCCTTGATCTCCGATATCCTGGAGGCGATTGATTCGGGGCGAATTTTCTTCGGGTCCAGCCGCATCTCTTTCAGAATCTCCTTTATGAGGGAGGCCTGGTCGGAGGTGTCGTAGATGGAAAAGCCCGGGTGCACGCCGATCCTCTCGCCGTACCGGCGCAGGATGTAGACCGCGGCCGCGTGGAAGGTCTTTATGAAGACGCTGGACCCGGCCGGACCGATGAGCCTGACGATACGGTTTTTCATCTCTTCCGTGGCCTTGTTCGTGAAGGTAACGGCGAAGATCGACGTGGGCGGGACGCGCTTTTCGCCCGCCAGGTAGGCGATCCGGTGCGTTATTACGCGGGTTTTGCCCGAGCCCGCGCCCCTCCGTGCGGGTGACCGCCTCGAGCTGATGTTCATTGAGATTTTCAAGAATGGTCATGTTTTTTCCTGATTCGGACATTAAGCAGATTTGTCGTACGGCCCCGGTGTGGCAAGAAGAAAATCCGTGTCTGATGATTTATTGTCACGCCAGGACCTTATATACAAAAGGCAGGGTAAATTAATCAAAATTTCGATGTTTACTGTTTGACAAACATGACGGCGCCTCATCAGGTAATCAAAGAAATTCAGGTACGTGATGCTGGATGATCTATGGCAGATACAATTCTCGTGGTTGATGATTCCCCCTTTGAAACGGCCGTCCTTTCAAAACTCCTGTGCGAATACACGGTATCGAGCGCGGGCTGCGGCGAAGAAATGTGGACCGTCCTGGCCAAAGAGACTCCTTCGATCATATTGCTGGACGTGGTGCTTCCGGGTGAGGACGGCTTCCAGATAGCGGAGAAGCTTTCTTCTATCGAAAAATATTCGGGCATCCCGATAATTTTCATTACCTCCAAGGATACCGGCCGGGACGTGGAGCGCGGCTTCGATGCGGGCGGCGTCGACTACATCAAGAAGCCCTACAACGAGATCGAGCTCCGTGCCCGGATACGCTCCGCCCTTCTGAAGAAGCGCCAGGAGATCGAGCTGCGTGAGAAGACCATCACCGACCCCCTTACCGGGCTGTACAACCGGCGCCATTTTTTCGACGTTTTAACCAAGAATATCGAGCATGCGCGGCGTAACCCCTCGTACCATTTTTCCGTGGCAATGCTGGACATTGACCACTTCAAGATCATCAACGACACCCTGGGTCACCAGGCAGGGGACTATATCCTGAAACAGATCGCCGATTTTCTGAAGAAAAGCATCCGGCCCTATGACCTGCTGGCCCGGTACGGCGGCGAGGAGTTCATCGTGCTGTACAAGGATTGCAACCGGAAGGAAGCCGGTGAGGTCCTGAACCGTATCAGGGATACCGTCGAGACCAAAAGCTACCGGTTCCGGGATAAAACAGTCAATGTCACTTTCAGCAGCGGCATTGCGGACATCACCGAGGTTAAGCCCGGTTCCGCGGCTGCCGAGGAGCTGATAAAGATCACCGACAGCCGGCTTTACCTGGCCAAGCAATCGGGCAGGAACCGGATCGTCATAGACGCGATGGCCTAAAAAAAGCTTGCAATCCGGGGGGGGATACCGGATAGTGGCGATGCTTGGATGATGCATTGTTTCATGACGATTGTGAGAAGAGAGAGTGGCCACCCCCACTCTCTTTTACTATGGACAGGGCGCCGTGCAGTTAAAGGAAGCAATCCATAAGGTGATCGGAGAGACCGCTGAACGGCTGGGTTACCTGGTGTACGAGGCGGGTGTTCTCCTGAAAGGGGAGAGCTCAAAGATCGCGGTAAAGATCGACAGCCGGGCCGGGATATCGCACATTGACTGCGAACGGTTTTCAAAGGAGCTGTCGGTTGCGATTGATGACGCCGGCCTCCTGCCGAACTACTCGCTGGAAGTCTCCTCGCCGGGCCTGGACCGCGCCGTAAGCACATCCGATGATTTCTCGCGGTTTGCCGGCTCCCCGGTGAAGGTGGTGTACCGGGACGGTGACGACCGGAAGGTCGTCAAGGGCGTCATTGTCACGGCCCTCGGCGACGCGGTCACGGTCTCCGGTGAGCGGGGAGACGTTACGATACGGTACGACGCGATCGTCAGCGCCAACCTTGATTATTAACACGCAGGTAAAGGGATATATACCATGAGCAAGAATTTCTTCGAGGCATTACACGAGATAGCGACCGACAAGGGAATACCCCGGGAATATATCGAGCAGATAGTCGAATCGGCGATGCTCTCGGCGTTCAAGAAACAGTACGGCATGATCGACAATGTGCGCGTTGTCTTTGACCGCGACAAAAACAGCGTCAAGGTCGTTTCCAAGAAGATGGTCGTCAAGACCGCGCGGAACATGGCCGAGGAGATATCGCTCGCCGAGGCGAAGAATATCAACCCGGACGCGGTGCCGGGGGACGACATCAACGTCGAAGAGGACCCGCTGGAGTCGTTCGGCAGAATCGCGGCGCAGACCGCAAAGCAGGTAATCATACAGAAGATAAAGGAAGCGGAGAAGAACATCATATACGATGAGTTCTCGGACAAGGAGGGCGAGCTGATCAACGGATTCCTCCAGCGGAAAACCAAGGACGCGATCTATATAGACCTGGGCCGCACCGAGGGCATCCTCCCGGCGCGCGAGCAGTCGCCGCTGGAGCACTACAAGATCGGCGACCGCGTCAAGGCGCTCATCCTGGCGGTGCAGAAAAACACGAAGGTGCCGAGCATCATCCTCTCCCGCGCCAACCCCGCCTTCATCGAGAAGCTGTTCGAGATGGAGATCCCCGAGATCTATGACGGCGTGGTGCGGATCGTGAAAGTGGTCCGCGAGCCGGGCATGCGCACCAAGGTGGCGGTCACCAGCGAGCGCGATGACGTCGACTCCGTCGGGGCGTGCGTCGGCATGAAGGGGATCAGGATCCAGTCCATCGTGCGCGAGCTCGAGGGCGAGAAGATCGACGTGGTGGAGTGGTTCGAGGACCGGAAGATCATGGCCGCGAACGCGCTGACCCCGGCGAAGGTGCACGAGATCGTGGAAAAGACTGATGGCGGCGTCATTGCCGTCATTGACAATGACCAGAAGCACCTGGCGCTGGGAAAGGCCGGACACAACGTGCGGCTGGCGTCCCGGCTCTGCGGGTTCGACATAGACATCAAGACCGAGGACCAGTACCGCGAATTGCTCTCATCAAGCGAATCGCGGGCCATCGTGGACCAGCTCTTCTCGAAGGTCAACGAGGACGAGACTTCTCTTTCCGAGCTGCCCGGCCTGGAGCCGCGTATCATCAAGCTGCTTGAGAACGGCGGCGTGTTCTCGGTAGAGGACCTGGTCGAGAAGTCCCTCGAGGACCTCCTGGCCATTGACGGGATAGGCGAGAAGACGGCGAAGAAGATCATCGAAATTATAGAAGAAAGCGTCGATTTTGACGATGTAGACGAGAACAAGGAGGAAGGTTCCGGCACGGAAGAAGGCACTGAAGCAGGCGGAGAAGAGAGCGGTAAGAAAGAAGGCGAGGGCACCGGCGATGTGGCCGAGACCGGAGGAGAAGGGGAACCGAAGACGGAAGAATAGAGCGGGGGGCGATGCGCCCCGCGTGTCGGCGCGAACCATAACGCCGGTCCGGTCCCCGTAATCAACTATGGTAAGGAAGACAAACTGATACATGAAAGCCATTGAAATATCAAGACGAAATCATATCTCCATGGAAGATATGATGGAGGTGTGCCGCGAGCTGGAAATCAAGTGCGAGGGTGAGGAATCCGATCTCCCGGAAAAGGACATATTCCTGATAGAGAAAAAGATCGAGGCGATCAAAAAGCGCAAGGCCCAGCAGATAGAAGACAGCAAGAAGGGGAAGAAGATAAAGCTGAAGCGG
>JAKJGD010000165.1 GCA_022704585.1 Spirochaetota bacterium
TGCCAACGCCGAAGTCGTTGAAGTCGTGCGCCGGTGTGATCTTCACCGCCCCGGATCCCTTGGTCGGATCGGCATAGTCGTCGGCGACAATGCGGATACGCCGGCCCGTGATCGGGTGGTCGATGAACTTGCCGACCAGGGACGCATAGCGCGCATCATCCGGGTGCACGGCCACGCCGGTGTCACCCAGCATGGTCTCGGGACGGGTGGTGGCCACCACGATGAAATCTTTTGTCCCGGCGATCGGGTACTTGATGTGCCAGAGATGGCCTTCCAGGTCGCGATACTCGGTCTCGATGTCCGAGAGGGCGGTTTCGCACCGCGGGCACCAGTTTATGATCCGGTATCCCTGGTAGATGAGGCCTTCTTTATACAGGGTCGCGAATACGGTGTGTACCGCCCGCGAAAGCCCCTTGTCCAGGGTAAAACGCTCACGCTCCCAGTCGCAGGAGCAGCCGAGCCTGCGGAGCTGGTTCTGGATATTTCCCCCGGATTTCTCTTTCCACTCCCATACGCGCTTCTCGAACTGTTCCCTTCCCAGATCGTCCTTGGTTTTCCCCTCATCTTTCAGGAGGCGCTCCACCACGTTCTGCGTGGCAATGCCTGCATGGTCCATACCCGGCATCCAGAGGGCCGACTTCCCCATCATTCTCTGCCACCGTATCAGGATATCCTGGAGCGTGTTGTTCAACGCATGGCCCATGTGCAGGTTGCCGGTTACGTTGGGTGGCGGAATTACGATGCAATAGGGCTCTTTGCCGTCATCTTCACGAGCATGGAAGTATTTGCCCTGTTCCCAGACGCGATACCATTTGTCTTCAACCTGTTTTGGTTCGTACGAAGAGGGGAGTTCCATAGGTTAGTTCCATTTAATGATGAATTATTTACTCTGAGCCTGCCGATCGTGTGGATCACAAATGAATTATCCAGAGTAAAGTCAATGGTTATGCAATGAAACAATAGGTTGGTATGTCAATTCATTTTCATGGCGCGGCTGAGGCCATTCCTGAGGTCAGAAAATACCCACCGGCCGGCTGTTATATCCCCTTTTTTATTACCAAGGAGCCACAGAAAACGCTTGATGCCTGCCGGTTCCTGGCCATTGGCATGCACCAGAATTATACTCCCGTTCTCCGGCCATTGTTTTTTACCCAGCCATGCGTCGCTCCCTATCGGGATAAGACCGTATTCGGTAACCTGTCGGAATAATTCTTTATTTGATATCAATCCCGGGAATCGGAAAAAAACCGATGGCACAAGACCTGATTCCAGCAATGTTATCTCGTTGTGGATAATTTCGTCGCTTGCTTTAACCTTCTTATCCAGTAAAAAATTATTCCACCAGGGGATACGTTTATAATATGCATGGTGATATGTATGATTGATCCACGTTATTCTGAATTCATTCTTTATAACCAGGTTTCTCAGCCAGACTACATCATCGGGGTGCTTATCCATCCAGATACCCGAAAGTGCCAGAGCAAGAGGTATCGGCTTATGCGCTGGTCCATAATCGGAAATCAGCCGGGTAAATATCCTTCTGTCTAAAGGCATCTTTGCAGGACATAGGTCCGCCGTGATTACTATCCCGGGCCCTCCGCGGGGTATATGAATAATACCGGCATTCCGCATTCTGCTGGAATTGGATTCGGCCAGAATCATAGCCCTGAAATAGGGCAGATTGTTATATGTGCTGCGTAAATACCCGAGTGAATTCTTTGCTGCATGATACCTGCCAACCGGAACGAGCTCTGTATCAAGCGTGACCGGGTTAACAGCAAGATAATACGGTCTGCCATTTAAGAAAAATTTGCGAAGAGCAACCCGTGACAGCTTTTTATCTTCCGAATACAGCCCGGCGGTTATTGTGCTATATTCCTTTACTATTACTTTGGCAGCAAGCGCAGTAGGATGTGGTGCAAGAGCAATCGCAATACACAATAAAGCCAGATACAGTTTGGTTTTGAATGTCATTATTATCCCACTTCCAGTTGATACAGTTTCAAAGAATTTAATAAACACGTAAAATAGTAAAACCATTTTTTACTCTGAGCTCCGGATTTTTTTTATTTTTACTGCCATATAATCGTATCTGCATACATGAAAGGGATGACGCTCTTTACTCCGGGCACATGATTAAATGACTCCGGAATAAACCATAAACAATAAGATTTGACAAAAATCCGTGATAATTATTATTCTTTGCCATACTAAGCCATACTAAGTTGCCATGAAACCCTACACGGATATAGCACCTGTATATGATTCCCTGCTTCGACATGTCGATTATCAGGAATGGTATGAATATATTCTCTCGATTATGAAAAAGCATGTCCTGCATCCCCGCTTGATCCTTGAACTGGGTTGCGGAACAGGCCGATTCGGATCAAAATTTTCCAATGATGGCTATACCATTTATGGCATTGACAACTCTCTTGATATGCTCCGGGTAGCAAAGACGAGAGCCTTCCTGAACTTCCGGATTATTTGTGCAGATATTACCCGATTTTATATTTCGAAAAAGATTGATTTTATCTTCTCGGTTCATGATACCATGAACTACCTGCTTGATACTACCGATATACTGAACATGTTCCACTGTGTAAAAGAAATCATGCACCAGAGCAGCATTTTTATGTTCGATATAACTACCGAACATAATATATTGAAGAATTTTGATGGGAAAACCTCTCATTTCCGTTTTCGGAACAGCTCGGTGCAATGGAGTAATAATTATGATGCGCAGAAGAAACTGATTTACTCAAACCTGCACTTCAGCCGTGCCGGCAAAACAACTGTTGAAGAACATGTCCAACGCATTTATCCAATCAATGAGATAACCCGGCTCGCAATTGAAAGCGGCCTTGAAGTGCTCGGTATCCACGGGGATTATACGTTCGAGTCCCCCCATGATGAATCAATTATGATAAATTTTATTACCAGGAAAGCTTAATGTCGGCATTGCTATATCTTATTGGCTTGATTATCGGTGCCACGGTATTCATTTATCTTTATTCAAGCTACCAGCAGGGGAAGGAAAAATTCAAGGAGATGCGGGGACAGAGTAAACCTGCGCAATCAATGAACCCGGACACCATCGATTATTTCGCCATCAAGCGTGCACCCGGTACCCGGCTTTGTCCGCTCTGCGGCAAGGAACTGACTAAATATGAAGCTCTCTATGCCTCTGAAGTGGAGGAAGAGGGGAAAAAAAAGATCCTGATTCACGGATGCCGATACTGTTATAAGGATCAGGATGCTTCCGGACAAAACAGCTGATTTTATTACTCCGAGACCATGATTAACCGGTTATCGGCGGCCGTTTTTTAAACCATGGTACTGCCAGCTCAAGTTGAGCGGCAAGCCGGAACAGCGTTGCTTCATCGCCGAAGGGTGCGATAAACTGTACCCCGAGCGGCAGTCCGTCAGCTGTCCAGTAGAGCGGCACAGACATTGCCGGCTGGCCGGTAAAATTTGCCAGCTGGGTGAAGGGCGTCTTCCCCAGATTGAAAAGGGCCATCTGTTCCGCCATACCGGTTGCTTTGAGCAGCTTTCCCAATCCCAGGGTATTAATCAGATTCATCCCCGCCTTTTCATATGGCTTCGGCTTGAGCTCGCCGATATGTGTCGGGGGCTCTGCCACGGTGGGCGTCAGGTAGAGATCATACGTTTCATGGAAGCGGCCCATCGCGCGCGCGGCACTGTCCCACTGGCGTATTGCCAGGACGAAATCATGGGCCGAGAACTCCTTGCCGAGCATGCCCAGGGCCCACGTGGTGCCTTCGAAATCCGTCCGGCGCGGTTTCACCCCGGTGAGCTGTTCACTACGGGTAATATCAGCGGCGGTCTCGGCATAATACATTACGATGTAGGAGTGTCCAAGCGCCATACCGTTAATGTCAGGTTTCGCTTCCTCGACGCGGTGCCCCAGGTCCTCCAGGATTGTTGCAGCCTTTTTGACCGCGGCAATGCAGTCCGGGTGCACTTCGTTGCCCAGAGGAGACCCGGTGTTGAATCCAATCCGCAGCTTCCCGGGTTTGGTTCTGATCTCGGCCATGTACGGCCGCTTCGGCGGCGGGGCCATGTTGCGGGAGCCGGCATCCATGCCATTCGTGAAATCAAGCACTGCTGCACTGTCGCGCACTGAGCGCGTGAGCACATGCTCGAGCACCGCACCCTGCCACCCGTCTCCGTTCACCGGACCGGTAGGATTGCGTCCCCGCGTGGGCTTGAGCCCGAACAGGCCGCAATAGCACGAGGGGATCCGTATTGATCCGCCGCCGTCGCCGCCGGAGGCCAGCGGTACCATGCCGGCTGCCACCGCGGAGGCAGATCCTCCGCTTGAGCCGCCCGGTGTACGGTCGGTGTCCCAGGGGTTTCGCGTGGGTCCGAACGCGTCCGGCTCGGTAACGCCCATCAGCCCCAGCTCGGGCGTACTGGTCTTGCCAAGGATAACGAAACCGGCGTTCTTGAACCGGCGCACCAGCTCGCTGTCGAATGTGGGAATATAATTTCTGAATGCGCGCGAACCGCATTGAGTGGGAACGCCCGCGTAGGTCGCTATGAGATCTTTCAGCAGAAACGGCACGCCCCGGAAGGGACCGGCAGGCAGAGGGCTTTTCGCGGTCTTGCGGCCGATATCAAACATGGGATGGATGACCGCGTTGAGTTTGGGATTGAGTTCGTCTATCCGCCGGATTGCCTCCTCGCACAGCTCGGCAGGCGATATCTTTTTCTTTTTCACAAGTTCAGCGAGTCCAAGTCCGTCGTAGTGATCATACTCCTTGAATCGTGCCATGCAGACCACCTCCGTTCATTGCAAATTATCGCCGACACACAATAGCATCTATAATACTATGGAATGTTGAAGCGATCGTCAAGCATTAATAGTGCAAGCATTGCATGGCTGCAATTATAGTGCGGTCCCGAACAAGCGGATGGTGTGGTTCGGATAGTCCCTGACAGAGAGCGCTTACTACACGTTAAACCGGAAGGAGATGATGTCGCCGTCCTCCACGAGATAGTCCTTGCCCATGAGGAGATGCTTTCCCGCCTTTTTGACGGCGTCCTCCGACCCGAGCGACACCAGATCGCCGTACCTGATCACCTCCGCGCGAATGAACCCCCGCTGTATGTCGCTGTGGATTGCGCCGGCCGCCTCGGGAGCGAGCGCCCCCTTGCGGATCATCCACTGCCGCACCTCGTCCTCGCCCACGGTGAAGAACGAGATGAGTCCGAGCGACTCCAGGAGCGTGCGGGTCAGGAGCGAAAGGGCCGTCTCGGCGATGCCTGCCTCCTTCATGAACGCTTCACGCTCCTCGCCCGAATCAAGCGCTGCGATCTCGGCTTCCAGGCGCGCGGAGAGCTTGATGACTGATATCGAGGAGGACGCGAACCGCTCGCGCACCGACGCGACCCGCGCTTCGTCCGACAGGGCATTCTCGCCGGTGTTCAGGACCACGATCATCTCCTTCATGGTGATGAACGAGTAGCCGGCCAGGAGTTTCCGCTCCTCGTCGGACAGCTCCATCGTGCGCAGGGGCAGGTCCCTCTCCAGATGATCGCGCAT
>JAKJGD010000166.1 GCA_022704585.1 Spirochaetota bacterium
AAGGCCCCGTGCGTGCAGGTGTGGGAGTCACCCATGATGACCGTGTACCCCGGCCTTACAAAGCCCATTTCGGGGAAAAGTGCGTGACACACCCCGTTCCTGCCGATATCGAAGAAATCCCGTATCCCGTGGCGATGCGCCCAATCCCGCAATATCTTTCCCTGCTCAGCGGTCTTGGAGTCCTTTGCCGGAGTAACGTGGTCGATCACGGCCTTTATCTTGCCAGGATCGAAAACGCGGTCTTTCCCCTTCTCGATCAGGTCGTTGATGACGATCGGAGTCGTTATCTCATGGCAGAATACCGCGTCCAGGGTCAGAACATGAATGGTATTGTCGATTGTATCTATTCTGTGGGCATTGAAAATTTTTTCAGCTATGGTATATCCCATCTATTAGAGTCCTTTGATCTCGATAGCATTGCTTTCCAGTATGTCGGAGTCGAACGCCCCGTCCACGTCGTCATCGTCCGGCGTTCGCGGAATTGCCTTGAACGCTATGTTCTTTCCTTTCAGGACCACCTTCAGTTTCAGGTTCTCCCGGACGTTGCCCTTCAGGAGCTCGTTCGCGAGCGAGTCTTCAATCTCGCTCTGAATGACGCGGCGTAGATTGCGGGCGCCGTAATTCTCGTCAAATCCCCGTTCCATGAGATATTTTTTTATCCCGGTCGAAAAAACAAGCTCGATTTTTCTTTCCCATAATTTTTCATTGATCCGGTCAAGCATCAGGTCCACGATCCGTCGTATATGCCCCCGGTCGAGCTTGTGAAAATATACCACCTCGTCGATGCGGTTAAGAAACTCCGGACTGAACAGCTTCTTCAACTCATCGCCAACTTTCTCGACCGTGCCGGCCTCGGGCTTTTCATGGCTGAAGCCCATCTTGCCGATTTTCTGGTATTCGCGGTTGCCGATATTCGAGGTCATGATGATGATCGTGTCCCGAAAGCTCACGGTCGACCCGGAGCCGTCGGTCAGCTCGCCTTCCTCGAACACCTGGAGCAGTATGTTGAACACGTCCTGGTGCGCCTTTTCAATCTCGTCGAGCAGTATCACAGAATATGGCTTCCGCTTGATCTTCTCCGTAAGCTGTCCACCCTCCTCGTATCCGATGTAGCCCGGGGGGGCTCCGATCAGTCTCGAGACCGAGTGCTTTTCCATGAACTCGGACATGTCCACGCGGACAAGGTTCCGCTCATCGTCGAACAGGAACTCGGCCAGTGCTTTCGCCAGCTCTGTCTTGCCCACGCCGGTTGGCCCCAGGAAGATAAAGGCGCCCATCGGCCTGTTCGCACTGCCCAGTCCTATACGCGATCTCCGTATTGCCCGGCTCACGGCCTTCACGGCGTCATCCTGACCTATGATCCTCCGGTGGATATCCTCCTCCATCCGCATCAACTTTTCGGATTCCGATTCCTCTATGCTCTTGACGGGGATCCCCGTGCTTTCGGAGACAATCAGGGCTATCTGCGCCGGGCTCACCATTATCTCATATTCGTTCTTTTTTTCATGCCAGTTGTCATGCTTGGCGGCGAGGATCTCGCGCTTTTGGTTGACCAGGTCGCGGATGGCTGCCGCCTGCTCATACTCCTGGGAGAGGACCATCTCGTTTTTTTTGCCGACGAGCCCGTCGATTTCCGCCTCGAGGGCTATGATGTCCTCCGGCACGTCGAAGTTTTCAAGCCTCGCCATCGCTCCCGCCTCGTCAATGACATCGATCGCCTTGTCGGGAAGGCAGCGGTCGTTGATGTAGCGGTCAGCCAGATGCGCCGCGTTCACCAGGGATTCGTTCAGAAACTTCACCTTGTGGTGAGCCTCGAAGCGCTCCTTCAGCCCCATCAGTATCTTAATCGTCTGCTCAACGTCCGGCTCTTCCACGAGTATCGACTGGAAGCGCCGCACCAGCGCCGTGTCCTTTTCAACGTACATCTTGTACTCGTTGATCGTTGTCGCGCCAATGCACTGCAGTTCGCCCCGGGCCAGCGCCGGCTTCAGGATATTGGCTGCATCGATGGCCCCCTCTGCGGCACCCGCGCCTATCAGCGTATGGACCTCGTCGATGAAGATGATGATGTTGCCGTCATCGATAATCTCCTTTACAACCCGCTTGAGCCGTTCTTCAAACTCGCCGCGGTATTTCGTGCCGGCGACGATGGCCGCCATGTCAAGTGAGAGCACCCGCTTGTCATGGAGCGGCTCCGGGATCTCCTTCCGCACGATCCGTTGCGCCAGTCCCTCGACGATGGCGGTCTTTCCGACTCCGGCCTCGCCGATCAGGATCGGATTGTTCTTGCGTTTCCGGGAGAGGATACGTATCACCCGGGTGATCTCCTCCTCGCGGCCGATAACGGGGTCCAGGAGGTTGTCAGCCGCCATCCTGGTGAGGTCACGGGCAAACTCGTCGAGCGCAGGCGGCTTAACCACCTTCGCCTTGGCCTGCTTCTCGTTGTTGACCTTGACGCCGAGAACCCTCAAAATCTCGTTGCGTATCACCGTGTAATCGATGCCCGAGCGCGTCAGCGTCTCAAGACCGGCGCAGGTCCCATCGCGGAATATCGCGAGCAGCAGGTGCTCCGTTCCTATGTAGGAGTTACGGAGCTTGCGCGCCTCCTCCTTGGACATCTCGATAATCTGCTTGTACTTGGAGCCGAGTGGCACCTTCCCCAGGATTATCGTGGAATGGTCGCGCCGCGACGCGTTCTCGATCTCCTCGACAAATGCCTCGAAATTGATTCCCAGGTTTTTCATGATGCGGGCGGCAATCGACTCCTCGTCTTTCAGGAGCGAAAGCATAATATGGTCCGGCTCCAGCATGTCCGAGTTCAGGCGCTTGCCCTCCGCCTGGGCCATCAATTCAAGTATTTTCCTGGAGCGCTTGGTAAATTCAAACATCATTGAACCTCATACTGATGCAGGGTCTTCCGTATATATTCGGCGCGAAACTCATCGCATTCGTTCGTACTTTTAAACAGGAGGTTATAATGCCTCTGTAGATGTGCCCACTGTATGTTGACCATCAGGTCATTGATTCCCTTTACCTCCATGTTTTTCAATACCGCCATAATTACGCCGAGGCGGATGTTCGACAGGTGGTCCATGGATTCGATATAGGTCAATCGCCGGGCGTGAAGAAGTATACCGAGCGAGCGCCAGATACGATCCTCTATTTCGAGGCGCGACAGTGTAAAGAGCTCGTCGCGGAGCGCGTCCTCGGTCGCCATGATCCTCCCCAGCACCTCGTCAACGGTCTCTATGATATCGACCTCAGAAAGGCCGAGCGAAATCCGGTTTGAAAGCTGGTAGAGGCCGCCCAGGGTTTTGCTTGACGGACCGATCGTTCCCTTTATCTCAACGGCGCTCTTCTTCTCTTCCGGGATCAGGTCACTCAACCTGTTTTTCATGGTTATGACCGGCAGATGCACCAGGACGGAGACACGAAGCGCCGTTCCCAGGTTTGAGGTGCATGCCGTCAGGTATCCCAGTTCCTCTGAAAATGCGTACGGAACGAAACGGTTCAGCTCCGTATCGACCCTATCGGCGGTCCGGTACGCTTCCATGAGCTGGAGACCGGGCCGGATGACCTGGATACGAAAGTGGTCTTCCTCGTTGACGAGGATGGTATAATCCTCAACATTATCGATCGCCACCAGGCTGTTCTCGGAAACCTCAATTTCGTAGGTGATGACGTTTCGCTCCCTGAGGAACCGTTTTTCGCCGCTGTCGATTTCCCGCAGGTCCAAGATCGCTATGTGATCGCGGCAGGCCGACTCCCCTGCAAAGCGCTGAATGGCATCGCGGACAGGGTGAGACTCGTCGAAGACCATGCGGTTGGGGAACGGCACGGAAGACATGTTACGGGCGAGACGCACCCGGCTCGAAATGACTATATGGCTGAAGGGCCCGCATGATGTCCAGAAGCCCGACTGTTGTAACACTTCTTCAAACACTATTCACTCCCCTTATTGCGTTCCATATCATTGATCCGGTCCCTCAGTACCGCGGCCTCTTCATAGCGCTCTTCATAGACCGCGCGCTTGAGCTGGTTCTTCAAATCATCGAGTGACTTTTTTATCGTGACGGTTCTGGTAGTGCGCACGTACGTATCCGTTGCGATACTGCCAGGAACCGAGGGCTGCTTGCCGACATGCCTGGCGGCTCCATGATACCCTGCGATCACAGATTTCAGGGAATCCTTGAGGTGCACGTAGCAGTCGGGACAGCCAAGCTTGTTTTCCCTGCTGTAGTCCATGAATGAGAGCCCGCATGACTTGCACACGGATCCCGCCGGGTATTCCTCGATCTCGCTGACATCAAGGAAGGAGAGCATCTCCGGTATTGACAGGGAGAAACTTGAGAGCTTGGAATTGAGGCCGATTTCACGGGCGCACGACTCGCAGAGATGTACCTCGGATTTGACGTCCTTGATAATCTCGGTCAGGTGGATCGTAGCCTCTATGTTTCTGCAACGTTCACAAAGCATGTTTCACTGATCCGTATATATCTAATATTGTTTCCATAATTACTTTTAATATACATAAAATAATATAATATACTTATCATTATTCTTAATTCAAAACTTGATTTTAACATTATTGTAATCAACCATTAATAATCATCTTTTTCGCAAAATATATTTAATATTGTTCTATGTAAATAAAAAAAATGTCATTTACTAAATATTGTATATTTTCAATTAAATGTCTTTTTTAATATAGACAATATATTATATTTGCATATAATCTGTAAAACGTTTTTTATTCTAAAATCCAGATCATTTAATTATCGGCATAATCCAGAAAGCAATTACTGGAATACCTGTTATTCACCATCAGCGATTGTAATAATAATGAGTTGTAAGCAATATCATCTTTCTAAATATCAAAAATTCATCCGCAATGCACATCCGGTTTATCAATGACGATAATTCTTGATTATTCATACGGCTGTTATAGTTTACATTGAATGTGAATACATTACATCCATAATCTTGTTGACGCATGCCATCAATAATACAAATATAAACCATGTTCTTCAGAAGAAAGAAAGCCCAGCAGGTAAATTATTTCGTTTCCATCGGGGCGGGGTTAAACCAGATCCCTTTGATTAGAGAGGCCAAGAAACTGGGTCTCCATGTCATCGGCATTGACGCTAATTCGTCAGCGCCCGGATTCTATCATTGCGACCTGAAAATACAGGAATCGATCGAAAATTTTGACGTGATCTACAAGAAGCTTCTTGAGCTGCTGGTCGACGGCGAAATACACGGCATTATGACTAAGTCATACGGTACGGCCATCATGACGACGAGCTACCTGGCCGAAAAATTCAACATACCGTTCCTGCCTTACGTATCCAGCGTCGGCTTTATCAATAAAAGAAAAATGAAGTCCATTTTCATGGAGCACGATATCCTGACCCCGCACCTCATTCCCATGACATCGCGGACCAGGCTGGACAAAATATCCCCGGGCAGTTATCCTATTGTCGTAAAACCCAATATAGGGCATGCAAAAGTTAACGTCAGTCTTGCATGCAATACG
>JAKJGD010000167.1 GCA_022704585.1 Spirochaetota bacterium
TTGACCGCATCCTTGCCGTTATGGGCGACTATTACCTGGTAGCCCTTGGTGGACAGGTAGCCGCTTATCTCCCCGCAGATGTCCGGCTCATCGTCAACGATCAGTACCAGTCGTTCGTTCATCGGATCCCCCCGTTCCCGTCATTCTTCTTCCGGCATTCTGCCCGGTTTTCTCGATACCGGAAGACGGACATGGAAAACCGCTCCACTCTCCCCGGGAACTATATCGATCGTGCCCCGGTGCGCCTTGATGATGCCGTAGCTTATGGAAAGGCCCAGGCCTGTGCCTTTGCCCACTTCCTTGGTCGTGAAAAACGGCTCAAATATGCGTTCGGCCACGTCCGCCGGCATCCCTGGCCCGGTGTCTCCGAACCTGATCACAACGTCATCGCCGTCCTGCTCGCGGTATGATTTCACCATGATATTCTTTTCCTGTAAAGGATTTTTCGCTCCCAGCATTGCGTCTTTTGCATTGACGATAAGATTGATGAATACCTGTTCCAGCTTGCTCAGGTCTCCGCGGACCGGGGGCAGGTTATCCGCAAGGTCGAGGCTGACGCCTATGTCATTGATCCTGAGCTGCTCGCCCAGCATGTCGAACGCGACCCGTATCGGAAGATTGGGATCGATATCGCTGAAATCGTAGTCGCTCTTCCGGCCGAATTCCCGGAGGTGGTTTATGATGTGGGCGGCGCGGTCAACCTGCGCGACGATCTTCTGCACCCGCTCCCTGACGAAGTCCTCGGTCGCGTACTTTTCATTCAGCCCGTCCATCAGGTACTGCGATGCCATCTTGATGACGTTGAGGGGCTGGTTCAGCTCGTGCGCCACGCCGGTGGCCATCTCGCCCACCGTGGCCATCTTGCTGGACTGGAGAAGCTGCTGCTCGACCATGCGCTTCTCGGTTATGTCCTTGCCGTGGATAAGGAAGCCCTTGAGCGCGTCGTTTTCATCCTTTATAGGGTTTATAGTGATGCCCAGGACTCCCGGTTTGCCGTTATTATCCCGGTAATTGATGTCGGTCAGATTGATCGGGCAGTTCCCGATGATGCAGGACGATATGCCCGAATATATGGCGTCCCATTCCCAGTCGATGTCATACCCCGTTATCTTCTTTCCCACGGCTTCGGACGAGGGCACTCTGAAGGTCTCCTCCGCCATGTGGTTCCAGTGGGTAATGACGTCGTGCGTGTCCACGCCGATCAGGATCGAGGTGATGGAATTGAGCAGGTTTTCATTATCGGCGGAGACCCGTTTCAGCTCGTCGATGTACTTCTTCCGCTCCGTGATGTCGCGGGCAACGCCAAGGACCGCGTACGGCGTGCCCTCCCGGTACAGAAGGGATGCCGAGGTTTCGATATGCCTGGATTCGCCCGACCGGGCCCTGAGATTATATTCGATGATCCTGGTCTGATTGCCCGTCCGGATCATACCGGCGATCTGGGCGGTCGCGCGCTCGAGATCTTCCACGGTTACGAGGTCCTTGAAGGAGAGCCGGGGGATGTCGTCCCGGGCATATCCCAGGAGAGCGAGGGCGGCGTTATTGGCATCGATAAAATTCCCTTTGAAATCGTGGATGTAGACCAGGTTCAGCGACCCGTCGAAAATGGCGCGATACCGGTTCTCGCTTTCAACGACCGCCTCCTCCATCCGCTTCCTGTCCGTGATGTCCGCCATCACGCCCGTGACCCCGGTTACCGCTCCGCCGCTTGTGACGACCCTGCTGGAGGTGCGCACATGGCGTACGGTCCCATCCTTGTCAAGGACCCGGAATTCGAACGATTCGTTCGCGCCGGCGATCGTTTTTGCCAACCGCCGGATCAGCTCCGGCAGGTCGTCGGGATGCACCAGCTCCCTGAAATTCCTGCCGATAACTTCGTCCACGCGGTACTGGCTTATCCCCTGGAGCGCAGGACTCATGTAGGTGATGGTACCGGCCGCATCCAGCGTGAAAATCACGTCGTTCAGGTTTTCTACGAGCGTCCGGTACTTCTCTTCACCCCGGCGAAGGGCGTCCTCCATGCTTTTGCGCTCGGTGATGTCCAGGCCCGAGCCCACCAGGTAGTCGCTGCCGCCGATCGACACCCGGCGGCCGGTGATGATAAAATCGCGAATTTCATTGTCCACGCCGCTCTGGCGAAGGCGGGTCTCGAAGGTTACCGTGCCCCCGGCAAAACCTTCGTCGAGCATCTTCCCGAACAGCTCCCGGTTCTTTTCATTCATGACATCGAACACGTTAACGCCTGCCATGCGGTCTACAGACGAGCCGTAGAGCTCCTCCAGCTTGCGGTTCCATCTCACGAACCGCCCCTCGCGGTTGACCGCATAAAACACGGTCGGGAGGCTGTCGAGAACGGCCTCCATGAATTCCTGCTGCTCGCGGAGCGCCCGGTGCGATCTCTCCACCTCGGTGATGTCGCGTATTACGCCGCGAATGATCTTCCGGTTGTCTTCCGGGGAGCGTTCCAGGTTGGCGGTCATGACGCAGTGGATGACCTCCCCGTCCTTCCGGCGCAGGGAGGTGCTAAAATCCTTGATGAAGCCGTTTGCCTTGATATGATCCAGGAACCGGTCGGGGTCTTTCGGGTCGACGAATACGTCCCGTACGTTGATCTCCGGGACCTCTTCGCTCGTATATCCGAACATCGCCTCCAGGGCCGGATTGAAGTCCAGGATTTTACCGGACATGTCGTGCGTGTACACGGCGTCTTTCATTGTTTCAAACAGGGAGCGATAGCGGTTCTCGCTCACGCGGAGCCTCCGGTCCAGCCGGTGCTTGTACAGGGCAATCTCGATGTTGGTGACCAGCTCCATCTCGCCGAAAGGCTTTATCAAATAGCCGTACGATTCGGCCGTTTTCGCCCGCTCCACGGTCTTCCGGTCCGCGAACGCCGTCAGGTAGATCACCGGGACGCGATACTTTTCATTCACGATCCGGGTCAGCTCGATCCCGTCCAGTCCGCCCTTGATCCTGATGTCCATGAGGATCAGGTCCGGCGTCTCGCGCTCGATGCTCGCGAGCGCATCGTCGCCGTTCGCGGCCGCGTCCGTGACGGCATACCCGCGGCTCTGGAGCACCTCCCTGATCAGCTCCATGGTGACGAGCTCGTCCTCTACGATAAGAACCTTTATTTCCGCCATACGCCTGCTCCTGCGATCGCAATCATGCGGTCCCCTGAAGGGCCTGCCTGCCGTCCGCCGAAAACACGAACCCTCCGCCCAGCAGCGACAGGCACGCATTCACGGGTGCGGGGTCGTAACGGATCCCCCGGAATTCGGTCAGCTCCTTAACCGCGATTTCCAGGCCCAGGGCCGGGCGGTAGGGCCGGTGCGAGGCGATGGCCTCGACCACGTCCGCCACGACGATGATCCGGGCCTCCGGAAGTATCTCGTCTCCCGCCAGGCCCCGCGGGTACCCGGTGCCGTTCAGACGCTCATGGTGCTGGTACACCATCTCGGCGATCGGCCAGGGAAAATCTATGTTCCTGAGGATCTCGTAGCCGGCGCGGGAGTGGTCCTCGATGAGCTGGAACTCGACATCGGTGAGCCGGGAAGGCTTGACCAGGAGCTCGGCGGGCACGCCCAGCTTGCCGATGTCGTGGATTGAGGCGGCGATCGTGATGCCGTTGATCGTATCGGACGGGAGCCCCAGGTCCAGCGCGATGGCGGCGGCCAGCTGGGCCACCCGCCGCTGGTGCCCGGCCGTGTAGGGGTCCCGGGTCTCGACCGCCATCGCCATGGCCTCGGCGATCCCCATGACCGTGGTGCGGAGCTTCTCGTTGCTCTCCTTGAGCCGGGCCTCGCTCTCCCGCACCGTACGGTCCGCCCGGTGCTTGTGGAGCGCGATCTCTATGTTGCTGGAAAGCTCCCGGTCCTCGAACGGCTTCAACAGGTAGCCGTAGGAAAGCGTGTCCCGGGCGCGCATCACGACGTCATCGTCCGAGTACGCGGTCAGGTATATGACCGGTATGTCGAAATCGCCGGTCATGCGCCGGGCCACCTCGATCCCGTCCTGGTCGCCCCTGATCCTGATGTCGACAAGGGAAAGGTCCGGCATGTCGCTCCCGATCATGCCGAAGGCCTCGTCGCCGGAGGACGCAATGCCCGTGACCGTATAACCGCTCCGGACCAGGCTCTCCCTGATATTTTCCGCGGTGATGAGCTCGTCCTCAACAATAAGGATTTTATTCCCCTTCATGGGACCTGGCCTCCTTTCCGGCAGGGAACGTGATGATGAACTCGGCGCCCCTGCCTTGTTCCGACCGCACCTCCAGGGAGCCGCCGATCTGCTTCGTTAAAATGCCGATGAGCCGGACTCCGAGGGAGCCGGCGGCGGCCACGTCGAACGCTTCGGGAAGACCCACGCCGTCGTCCCTGACCGATATCCGGTATGTCCCCCCGCCCGTGTCCGTCATTGATACTGTTATGACGCCCGTCCTACCGCCCGGGAACCCGTGCTTGAGTGCGTTGGTGACCAGCTCGTTCACCAGCAGGCCGCAGGGCACCGCCTCGTCTATGCCGAGCGTCACCGCCCCCACATCGAGTTGCAGCGCGACCCGGTCCGGGTCCACGCTCAGGGACTGGAAGATCGACATCGAGAGGCTCGTGACGTATTCCCTGAAATCGATGCGGGCCAGGTTTTCCGACCGGTAGAGCTTCTCGTGCACGATGGCCATGGACTTTATCCGGTTCTGCATTTCTCCCAGGGCCACGCCCACGTTGGCGCCCCGGGTTATGTACGAGTTCTGGAGGCCGATCAGGCTGGAGATGACCTGCATGTTGTTCTTCACGCGGTGGTGGATCTCGCGGAGGAGCGCTTCCTTCTCGTGCAGGGAGGCGGCTATCTTCTCCTCGGCGAGCTTGCGCTCCGTTATTTCGGTATGGGCCACGACGATCCTGAGCGGGCCCTCGCCCGGGAAGCGGGTCACCTTGCCGACGAACCATCGATTGGCAAACGGCGCATGGCAGGGATATTCCTGCATATATGTCTCCGCGGCCCCGGTCATGACGCTCCTTATTCCGGCGGCGAATTCCGCCGCTCCTTCCGAACCGGTCCCGGTGGCGAAATCGCATACGGCGAGATAATTCGCGTCTTCGAACACGCGCGCGTGTTCGCCGCCATTTTCAAGAGCGAACTCGCGCCACGCGCGGTTCACGGAGATTATCTCTCCCGTGCCGGCCAGGATGGCGATGTTCGCGTCCAGTGCGTTGACCGTGCTCTGCGCGAACCGCTCGGACTCCCGCACCGCCTCCTCCGCGCGCTTGCGGTCGGTTATGTCGAGCATGACGCCGACGACGCCTCCCGCGGTGCCGTTTTTGCTGGGATACACCGCCGTACTCAATATAACGTCGCGATACGAGCCGTCGGGGAGATGCATCTGCATTTCACGGGTCTGCGTGCCCCCGGCCGCAAGAAGCTCGCGGTCCATCCGGTCGTACGACCCGGCAAGGTCCGGCGGCCAAATGTCATACACGGTTTTCCCCACGATCTCGCTCATCGGCAGGTCAACGAACTCTTCG
>JAKJGD010000168.1 GCA_022704585.1 Spirochaetota bacterium
GTTTTTTCAATACTTTTTATTTTTTTTGTGCGATTCGCCATCTCCATCAAACATAACTGGTAGGTATACGTGCGGACCCGTGTCGCCGTCAAAAAGTCGGAGCAATTTTCATCCGCGTACATGGAACTCTATCCCCTTATCTTCAGCTCCGTGCTCGCGCGGATCGGGAACAGGGATGACGCTGACGATATCTGCCAGGAAATCTTCATGATATTCTATGATAAATTCGAAACAATAGAGAACAACCGGACCTGGCTTTACGGCACCATGAAGAACGTGCTGCTCAACTATTACCGGAAAAAGAGCAAGACCGTGAACATTGACGACGATTTCGACGGCATCGGGCACGTCTTTACGAACGGCACCAGGGACACGAGGATACTTCTTTCTCAGGCCATGGAGGGCATCGAATGCTCGGAGGAGGACCGGATCCTCCTCGACATGGTTGCCACGTATAATTTCACATACAGCCATGTCGCGGAAGTACTCGGCCGGACGCGCCGCCAGGTCGAATACCGGTACGGGACGCTGGTAAAGCGCATACAGGACTATCTCGAACATAAGGGAATCAAGGACATCGCCGAGCTGCTATGAGCGCCATGACTGAACAATTCAGCCGCGTGCTGGAAAAATACTCGCTCTCCCGCCCCCTGTCGCCGGACGAGCAGCGGTATATACTGAAACGGAGAAAGGCCGGCCTCAGGAAGATACTCAGGCAGAAAGGCGGCTACAGCGCTCTGTTGCTGGCGATCCTCGGCGTCCAGCTCCTGTTTAAAAAATTCGGGCTCTCCATCTCGCTCCTCCAGGCCAAGATTCTTGCGGGGGTAACGGCGGTGGCAGTGTCAGCCGGATCGATAACCGGCGCGTACACGGCAGCGCGGTACGTGAAAATAAAGATTGACGAGGCTGCCCGGCGCGCGGAAATTCCGGCGGCGGTCGAGACGCGCCCTGCGCCCGTGGAAGTAAAAAGGCCCGCTCCGGCTCTCACGACAGAGAACGCGATTCGTAACCATTACAACAGGCTCGAGCAGGTCGACCTGGACGACGGCACCCGGCTCGTGGGAGCCGTCATTTACCAGGACAGCAGCACGGTCCGGATCCATACCATACACGGCATCATCAACCTCCCGGTAACCGGTATCCGGAGCATACGGATCAGGTAGCATACGCCTGCTCCTCTGCAATCCTCATCTCCGCACATTTCATTATTACCTCTCCGGACCGGGCGAAGCCTTGATCGAAGCGCTGACCGGTGGCATTCCGCTCCCTTAATCTAATTGACAAAACCTTCAGCATCGGGCGATACTATCAGTCGTGACGATTTCAGACATGCGGAATGCCCATTGAGAGCAGACAAAGAGCTTCAACAAAAACTCATCTCCCCGGAAGACCTGCTGGATATAATCAAGCCGGGAAACCGGATATTCCTCTCCAGCGGCCCGGCCATGCCCTCGCGTTCCGTGAGCGCGATCATCGGCTCCGAGAGCGTCAACGCCCAGGACCTGGAGCTCATCCAGCTCATCACGCTCGGCGACCTGCTGACCCGGGAGTGCTGCAGGGAGCACCATTTCCGGCTTAAGACCTTCAACATCGGCGAGAGCATCGTCCGCGAGCTGAGCGAAGGCCATGTCGATTTCATTCCCGCCAACCTCATAGAGATACCGCTCCTCCTGGGAAGCGGTGCGGTCGGCATCGACGTCGCAATCGTTACGGCGTCCCCCCCCGACACGAACGGCTACATGAGCCTGGGAGTCGCGGTCGATGTCTCCAACATCGCGGTGGAAAAGGCGCCGATCGTGATCGCGGAGATCAACCCCTCTATGCCGGTCACGTACGGGGAGACCCTGATCCATGTCAACCAGGTCCATCATGTCATTGAGAGCGATATACCCATACTCGAGCGCCAGTGGAAAATGTGGGACCAGCAGCAGGAAAAGATCGGCTGGCACATCGCCAACCTGATCGAGGACGGGTCGACTGTCGCGCTCCACGCGGGGAGGATGTTCGACGCAATCGCGTCACACCTCAAGACCAAGCGGGACCTTGGCGTCTATACCAACGTGATCTCGGACTGGGCCATCGATCTCGTTGAATCGGGGGCCGTCCCCTATAACCGGAGCCGGTACCGCGGCGGGCAGATCACCACAAGCTACTGCTACGGCACGCGCGAGATATACGACTACGTTGCCCGAAATCCCA
Organism: Spirochaetota bacterium; assembly: GCA_022704585.1. Next base: position 2,200 of record JAKJGD010000168.1, read on the forward strand.
TCATCGAATTCTACCCGATACCGCGCCTGGCAAACCCGAACGTGATAAGCCGCATACCGAACCTGATCAGCATTATGAACGTGAAGAAAATTGACATCTCCGGCGAATCGGTCATCTTCCATTCCGGCGACAACCTCCTTACCGGGTACGAGAGCAAGTTCATTTTCGCCATGGCCGCGGCCATGGCGAAGCGCGGAAAGACTATCATCGCGCTCCGCTCCGTGGACCAGGACGGGAAGAGCAACATCGTCATATCCCACGATCAATGGATCGAGCGGGTGCGCGCCACGCTGGGTATCGCGCGCTACGTGGTCACCGAGTACGGCGTTGCCAACCTTTTCGGGAAATCAATACGCGAGCGGGTCCTCTCGCTGATCGACATCGCGCACCCGGACCACCGGGAGGAGCTTTTAGAGAAGGCAAAGCAGTGCGGCTACGTGTACAAGGACCAGATTTACGCGTTCAAGGATGCGGCGAACTACCCGATGGAGCTCGAGACCATGAAAACCTTCAAGGACGGGCTGGAGGTCAGGTTCAGGCCCATCAAGGCGTCTGACGAGGACATGATGAGGCGCCTCTTCTACCAGTTTTCCGACGAGTCGAAGTACCTGCGCTATTTCGCCCGGGTGTCGGTTATGCCGCACCGGGAAATGCAGAAATACGTGAACATCGATTACCGCACCACGCTCTCTATCGTCGGCGTGATAACCAGGAACCGCTCGGAGGATATCATCGCTGAAGCGCGCTATTCCTATTATCCGAAGGAGAAGATATACGAACTGGCCTTCATAGTTGACGAGGAATACCAGGGAAAAGGCATCTCAACCTTCATGGCTGAATACCTGGTAAAGATCGCGCGTGAGCGGGGGCTCACCGCTCTCTGCGCCAATGTCCTGCCGGAAAACAAGAAAATGCTCCAGGTATTCAACAAGGTGAGCGCCGAGCATGTCTCGAAATTCTCAGACGGCGTCGTCACCGTTAAATTCAACCTGAAATGAACTCTCAGGAATTCAATCAAACCCCCTTCAAGGAATGAACTGATATGAAAAATGCGATCCTGATTCCCCTCTGCCTTATCTTTATCGTGCCGGTCCTCATGGCCCCGGGACTGTCCGCCGGCCGCAGTGACGCCGTCCCGGTCGAAGAATCAGACCGGGTGCTGAAAGCGGCGTTTGAAAAAGGGATCGGAATCTATAACAAATACCGCGGCATCGAGTCACTGAGAAAAGAGCTTATCAGGGAATTTGACCCGGAAACTGGCGCGCTTCGCAGCACGTCGGAGGTGACGACCAGGCGGAAAGAATATTATTACACAATGCCCGAGATAGAGGTGCTGGCATACACAAAGGACGGGAAGGATATGGACCCGGCGAAGTACCGGGTATGGAAAGCCATGCCCCTGTTCCCGATCTTCGACGCACGCGGGCGCGAGCGCTATACGATACGGGTTACCGGCAGGAAAAAGGTCGCCGGGAAGGAATGCTACTGCCTGCAGGTCGAGCCGAAACAGCAAACATCGCGCCACTTCAGGGGGACCGTTTACCTGGCAGTGAAAACGCTCGAGTCCGTTTCCCTGGAGGGGACCATGGCGAAGCTCGATTTCCCGATGAAGGAGTTTTCGATCGAGTTGAACATGACGCAGGTCGACAAGGTACCCGTTGCAAAAACCGGCACCGCGCGCATCCGCGTAAAGGTGCCGATTTTTTTTCCCGATACGATCATCGAATCGTCGATTACCGTGCTGGAAAGCAGGCTGATACAATAGGCCCGGGTGGGGCCCCCTCAGTCGGCCGCCGCGTAGGTGCTGACGATCTTTTCCCTGAGAGCCGACAGGCAGGAGTCTCTCTGGTCTGCTATCTTCGAATTCATCAGGATGTCCCGGCGCTCGCGCTCCATCCAGGCAAAGAGGCGGGGGCCCGCATCGGCAGCCGTTGTCGCGGCGTAACATGTCTTGACCAGGTTGCGCATCTCTTCCAGCCCGAATATATGCCGGTAACCCTTTAATATTACTATGAAATACGTGCCGTCCTTCCCCTCCTCGACGTCAGCCAGGACCGTCTGCGTCTGGGGCATCGGCCTGTCCTTGCCCTCAATAAAATCCCTGAGCACCCGCTCGTTGTGGGCCAGGATCGCGGCGTCTTGCAGGAGCTTTTTCAGGCTGTTGTCCTCGAGTGTCAGCGCCAGGGCGGGAATCTGGTTAAGCATCTTATCGCGAAGGGTGTTTGCTTTTATTTGAGGCGGCGCGCTGACGCGGGCAGCGGGCTTCGCTTTTACCGGCGGCTTTTTCAGGGGCGCCCGGCCGACAGCCGGTTTCCGCACTTTGACAGGTTTTTTCGCCGCCGGTTTTTTAGCCGCGGGCTTTTTTGCCTTCGCTTTATTGGATTTACCCGATGACTTCGGCCTGGCAGGTTTTTTCGCCATATCCCCCTCCTCGATTCGTCTATGTTATGCTGTTAATGAACAATGACAAACCGAGGAGGAAAAATCAAGCGTTTTGGATGCCGGAATGAAAAATAGTAACAATTAATCGCGGCAGGCCTTCCCTGGTACCTGTTACGGGACAAGCTCTCAGGAAAGCCGCTTTTCCAGCGCTGCCAGCTCATCGGCAAGCTCTTTCGGGAGCCGCGATCCGAATTTCGCGTAATGCTCCTTGATCAGGCCGATCTCATTCATCCAGCCCTCCCGGTCAACCGCGAGGAGCTCGTTCATGTCAGCATCGCTCACATCGGAAAGTCCGGTCCGGTCTATCGCGACGGGGGCAGGCATGTACCCGATAGGCGTTTCCACGGCGCCGCCCGTGTCATCGCAGCGCTCGAAAACCCACTTGAGCACGCGGCTGTTTTCGCCGTACCCGGGCCAGAGCCACTTGCCGCCTGCGGTCTTGCGGAACCAGTTGACATAAAATATTTTGGGCAGCTTGTCCGCTGTCGTGCGCGCACCGATCTCTATCCAGTGCCTGAAATAGTCGCCCATGTGGTACCCGCAGAACGGGAGCATGGCGAACGGGTCGCGCCGCACGCTCCCGGCCGCGAGGTCCATGGCGGCCGCGGTTACCTCGGAGCCGACGATTGAGCCCAGGAATACGCCGTGGTTCCAGTTAAACGACTGGTGCACGAGTGGCACCGTTGTCGGACGGCGCCCGCCGAACAGGAACGCACTGATGGGTACACCGTTCGGGTCTTCCCACGAGGGATCGATGCCCGGGCACTGCCGCGCCGGCGCGGTGAAGCGCGCGTTCGGGTGGGCGGCCGGAGCGGTGGCTTCCCCCTCTTCCCATTCCCTGCCGGTCCAGTCGATGAGTTTACCCGGGGCCT
>JAKJGD010000169.1 GCA_022704585.1 Spirochaetota bacterium
GGCGTGTACCTGGAGGCCCGGCACGTGGTCGAGAAGACCCAGGAGTACGCAAGCCTCTTCGATTACATGAACAAGGTCATCGGCGAAACGCCGGCCGGGTCCGGCGGCGTGATCTTCACGCCCTGGCTCCACGGCAACCGCTCGCCGCGGGAGGACCCGTACGCGCGCGGCATGTTCTTCAACCTGGGGCTTGATACGGGGAAACGGCAGATGATCCGCTCGGTGCTCGAGGGCATGGCGTTCCACAAGCGCTGGATGCTGGAGGCCATGGAGCGGAAGATCCCGCGGCGCGAGAGCCTGCGCTTCGTGGGCGGGGGCGCAAAGTCCGCGGTGGGCTGCCAGATACTCGCCGACATTACCGGCAGGGTGATCGAGACGATCGCGGACACGCAGAACGTCGGCACGGTAGGCGCGACCGTGGTCTGCGCCGTGGGCCTGGGCCTTCTACCCTCGTTCAGGGAGGCGAAGGACCTCATCCCGGTCGCGGTACGCTACGAGCCGCGCACGGATCTCCGTTCGATGTACGACGGGCATTTTGAAACGTTTACGAAGCTTTACGAAAGAAATAAAAAGCTGTTCGCAGCTATGAACAAGTGAGGACGTAATGGGAAAATATGACGCATACAAGCAACGGGTATTTGACTGCATGATGGCCCTCGTGCGCGAGGGATACGTGCAGGGGACCGGCGGGAACGTTTCCCTGCTGGTTGATGGCGAGGACGTTGTGGCGGTGACGCCGTCGCAGCGCGAGTATGACACCATGACCGTGGACGAGATCTGCGTGGTGGACTTCGACCTCAAGCCGGTGGAAGACAACGGGCTGAAGCCCTCGATGGAGACCGCCATGCACATCGGGGTGTACCGGAACAGGAAGGACGTCGGCGCGGTCGTGCACACGCACCAGATTTACGCCAGCGTGTTCGCTCTACTCAACCAGCCGATACCGGCGCTCTTCGACGAAGTTTCCATGACTATCGGCCCCCTGGTCGACGTCATCCCCTACGCGCTGTCGGGAAGCCCCCAGCTGATCGAAAACGTGAAATCAAAGCTCGACAACCGGGCCAACTGCTACCTCATTCAGAACCATGGCGTCCTGGCCCTGGGACCGGACCTCGCAAAAGCGAAACGGTGCGCAGAATTGCTGGAGAAGACCGCGCATGTGTACTCCCTGGCGCTCTCAACCGGCAGGGAGGTAACGCATCTGCCCCAGAACATACAGGACCTGATGGCAAAGATCGTTACGGGGAAGCAGGACGCGGAGATCAAGAAGCGGCAGGAGTGACCTCCCCCGCGCTGCCGCGCACCCTCTCCCATTAAAAATGGAAAATTGGAGAGGGTTTCTGCGGGATGCAGTTTCCTCCCGGGGCATCCCCCTCTCCCAGGGGAGAGGGGGACCGAGGGGGTGAGGTCGAAATAATAGATACACTATACGGAGGACATCATGAGCAAGTCAGAGAGCAAAAACAAATACGGCATTTCGCACTGGCCCGATACCGTGGAGCTGCAGAAGCGGCTGTACCACCTGGCGAACGAGCTGCCGATCCACCAGATCAAACGGGAGAAGCTCGCCGAGTACATGGACTATTTCGAAAAGAAGTGCGCGGGATCTAAAAAGATGACCGACCGCGCCAAGGACCTCATCCCGGGCGGGGTCCAGCACAACCTGGCCTTCAACCATCCGTTCCCCCTTGCCATCACGAAGGCGGACGGCGCGTACCTGTGGGACATTGACGGCAACCGGTATATCGACTTCCTGCAGGCGGGCGGGCCCACGCTCCTGGGGAGCAACTACAAGCCGGTGCAGGAAAAGGTGATCGAGCTGATCAGGGAGAGCGGCCCGGTAACGGGGCTTTTCCACGAGTATGAGCTGAAGCTCGCCGAGCTGATCCACAGCCACATGCCCTCGATCGAGATGTTCCGCATGCTGATGAGCGGGACCGAGGCATGTATGGCCGCCGCGCGCGCGGCGCGGACCTTCACGGGCAAGAAATACGTCATCAAGAACGGCGGCGCCTACCACGGGTGGAGCGACCAGTTCGTGTTCGGGATGCGGGTCCCCGGCGTGGGGCCGCTGGACGCGCACGGCATCCCCGCCGGCGCATACCAGTTTACCCAGGAGGTGTTCCCCAACGACCTCGACGCGCTGGAGAAGCGGATGGAGGAGAACGAGAAGGACGGCGGCACCGCGGCCGTGTTCCTTGAGCCGCTGGGTCCCGAGAGCGGCACCCGGCCTGTGCTCCGCGAATACAACCAGAAGGTGCGGGAGCTCTGCGACCGGTTTGGCGCGCTCCTGGTCTTCGACGAGGTCGTCACCGGGTTCCGCATCGGCCTGGGCGGGGCCCAGGGTTATTTTAACATCAAACCGGATCTCACCGTGTTCGGCAAGTGCATTGCCGGCGGTTATCCGGGTGCGGGCGGCGTGGGCGGACGGAAGGACGTCATGCTCTGCTACGCGGCCGGCATCGGCGGCGGCCCGGGCGGCAAGCGCGCGATGGTGGGAGGCACCCTGTCCGCCAACCCGATGAGCTGCGCTGCCGGGTATTTCTGCATCAAGGCGATCGAGGAGACCGGGGCGCACCTCACGGCGGGAGCCGCGGGCGACCGGCTCTCGAAAGGGCTCTCTGAAATGTTCGAGCGGCTGAAGCTGCCGTTCGTTGCCTTCAACCACGGCTCTATCTGCCACATGGAGACCGGCGCCGCGATGCTCATGGACATCAAGAACCCGAACATCTTCAAGGAAGTCGGTGCCCGCAAAAAGGTCATGGAGGAGATGGGTGCGGCCATGACGGCAGAGGGAATCATTACCCTTGCGGGAAGCCGTCTTTATACGAGCATGGCGGACACCGACGAGGTGGTAGATGACGCTCTTAACCGGTTCGAGAACATTTTCAAGCATATTGAAGTGAAAAAGGATTGAGGAGTGACGTCGGCAGGTCCTGAAGCGCATGTGGGTCTGCCGTTATATGGCCTGAAAGAAGTTGCCATTGCGAGGGGTCCCGATGCAATAGGGACGACGAAGCATGCCTCGACTTCGCTCGGCAACCAAACGGACCCTGAGCGCTTGTACTGAGCGGAGTCGAAGTGCAGTCGAAGGGCGCTTCGCTCCGCTCGCGATGACAGGAAATTTCGGAACAAACAGCCCTGATGGAGGATGGAACGTGAAGCAGAAAGACACGAAGAAAAAAGCCGCAAAACCGCGGCCCGGCAGCAAAGGGAAGGCGAATAAGCAGAGCAGGTCCGCCGCTGCGAAACCGGCGGAGAAGAAAACCGCAGCCATGGACGTGAAGCCGGTTGAGGGTGCCTACCGGGCATACGGGTACCGGTGGCTGGTGCTGGCGGTTTTTTTCCTGATCACGGTAGTCATCGAGATACAGTGGCTATCATTCGCGCCCATAGCGCGGGAGGCGCGGGCGGCCTACGGTTTCGGCGCCGGCGAGGGAATCTATATCGATCTGCTCGCGCTGATCTTCCTGGTCATGTTCATCATCGTGTGCATCCCCGCGTCGTATATCATCGACCGGTACGGCATACGCAAGGGCATCGGCATCGGCGCAGTATTGACCGGGATCTTCGGCCTCATGAAAGGCGTGTTCGCCGACAGCTACCCGATGATGATTGCCTGCCAGGTTGGCCTGGGCGTTGCCCAGCCCTTTATTCTTAACGCAGTAACGAAGGTCGCGGTCAACTGGTTCCCGCTGAACGAGCGGGCCACTGCGGTTGGAATCGCAACGCTCGCGCAGTACGTGGGCTTCATAGTCGTGAGCATGGTGACGCCGCACCTGGTGGTGAAGAGCGGCGAAACCTACGAGCTTGGCGGGATGCTGATGACCTGGGGCGTGTTAACGGCCGCGATTGCAATGCTGTTCCTCGTGTTCATGCGGGAAAAGCCCGCAACCCCGCCGTCCAGCCACGGTACGGAAGAGCGCCTGCTTTCCCGCGACGGATTCAGGCACATCATGAGCCATAAGGACATGCGTATTGCCTTGGGGCTCTTTTTTATCGGTCTGGGTATGTTCAACGCGATCACGACCTGCATCGACCAGATCTGCGAGATCAAGAAGCTTGCCACCGAGCAGACAGGCATGATCATGGGCATGATGTTCATAGCGGGCATCGTTGGCGCGGTCATTCTCCCCGCGCTGTCGGACCGGTTCCGCAAGAGGAAGCTCTTCCTGGCGCTTGGCATGGCGCTCATGATCCCGGGCCTCGCGGGCCTTACGTTCGCGGAGAGCTACGGTCTCATGCTGGCGTCCGCAGCGGTCATGGGCTTTTTCCTGCTCGGCGGTGCCGGGCCGATCGGGTTCCAGTATGCGGCAGAGGTGAGCTTCCCCGCGCCGGAATCCCTGTCTCAGGGGATTATCCTGCTCGCGGGGCAGGTTTCGGGCATTCTGTTTGTGGTCGGGATGAATGTGGCTGGCATGATCCAGTTCATGGTCGTCTTCATAGCCCTCGCGGTGCTCAATGTGTTTCTGGCCGCGCGGCTGAAAGAATCGCCCATGATAGTGTCGGCCCAGGGCTGAAGGGGCCGTGAAACTGAAAGGGGTTGGAATAAATTATGACAGCGCAGAATAAACGGGAACTGATCGGCCGCCTGGAGAACATACACTCCCCGTTGCTGTCGGCGGATGAGCTGGTCAGGCTCTACGAGCACATGGTGCAGCATTCGGAGCTTTCTCCGGAATCGATCATCCATGAAATTGAGAGCGCGTCTACGCGGATCGATGCGGGACGATATTTTTTTCTCTCAATGGACCTCGAGGAGCTGTCGCTGGGGATCGAGGAGATTTCCTTCCTGCTGGTGCACAACCGCTACCAGGAGAAAGAAAGCTCGGATACGGCCGGGAGTTACCGGAACATCGATGTCCGCGGCGAGTTCCCGGGAAAGCATCTCATTTTCATCTCCGACACCACCGAGCTGGTGCGAAAGGCCACGGAGAATATCCAGGACATTATCCGGTCCGGCAGCGGCAGGCTATTCCGCCTTTATTCCTACGTGATCACCAGCGATCCCGGGACACGTGACGTTCGGAGGCTGTACATCCTGGAGGAAGAGTCGCCGGCCCGGCCGGACCCTTCCGCGGAGGAAGAGGCCGTGAACCTGGTGCGCAGCGTCACCGGGGGGAATGCCCGGCCTGCGCCGGATGATGCGGAACGGGCATTCATCCTTTCCGCCGCGCCCGGTTTCATCGCCCGGGGCCTGGGCAATCGCAAAAGGAAAAACATTGAGAATTACTTTTTTCCCTGGATGAAAGTCCGCGGTCTCGTCAGCAGGGGAGAGGACCTCAGCATCGAGATTGAAACCGCCTGCGCTGCCGGATGCCCGGAGGAAAAGGCGGTGAGGCTGTGGCTGCCGCTGGAGAAATTCCAGGAAAACTTCGGCACCATTAACAAGATTCTCGAGCGCCGCGGCATACCGTTCACCCGCCAGTATTTCGAGACCTTTGCCGTAGACGGGACGGCCTATATCGCGCTCACCACCTGCATTGACGGCAATTATCTGACCGCC
>JAKJGD010000170.1 GCA_022704585.1 Spirochaetota bacterium
CTGGCTGGCGAAGCCCTCGGCGCGCCCCATGATGATGCAGTTGGTGATTATGAGGCCCACATAGGGACCGATAAAGCGGTGAATGTCGGGCGCCATCGCCCTGATGACGATGTCGACCATCATGACGTAACTTGCGATGATGAGAACCTGGACGATCATTCGAATGCGCTTCGGTGTCACATTCCTGAGGAGAGACACGGTAAGACTCGACAGGGCCGTGACAGCGGTAACACCGGCGCACATGAAAAGGGTGTTCGACAGGAGGTTGGTGACGGCAAGGGCCGAGCAAATGCCAAGCACCTGCCGGAAGACCGGGTTGTCGTTCCAGACGTCTTTCAAGAACAGTTTTGCAGTTCCATTACTCATGGCGCGCACCCTTTCCCGGCACATAGGCTTTTTTAAAAGCTGCGAGGTCCGCATTGATTGCCTTCATGAAGGCCAGGGATGTTTGCGTCGCACCCGTGATCGCGTCTATCCTGTTCCTGGCCGAGGGATCCGGACTGGGGCCGATGATAACGAACTCCCCGCCGGATGAATCCCATGCCGGTTCGATTCCCTGGAAAGAATTGAGGAAACCCGGTTCCTCGATCCGGGCCCCCAGTCCCGGGGTCTCCTTCTGTTCAAGGATGGCTATGTTCTTGATACGCGACAGGTCGGGCGCAAGCACTATTATTCCCCTGATCTGGTCCCAGAATCCGGGCCCGGCAAAGACAAACCCTGTCTCGCCGGTCGTTTTGTTTCTGAAGGCCTGGATGGTCTTTCCGTCGACTGTCAGTGAAAAGGACTCGATGGAGCCGCGCACGGCCGCTTCGTAGTCGCCCGCGGTCCTGCCGGCGACAGGCAGCATGAAGGCCGTGGCGATAACCCGGTTGCGGTGCAGGGCCTCGTTTTTTTTCAGCAGGCCTTCCGTTGCATAATTCACGAAGGAGATGCCGAAGCCGAAGACGACGCTCAGGACAGTAATGAAAATGAGAATGTAGACCGGCGATGTTTTTTTCATATCGCCTCCGTCTCCTTCCCGCGGGAGCGGATGCGTTTGATCCAGAGATCGAGTGACGGAGCCAGAATGTTGCCGAAAAGTATCGAGAAGGCGGCGCCACCGGCAAAGATCGATTTGTACCTGAAGAAGACTATGAGGATGCCGATGAAGAGGCCGTAGAGCCATTGCGCTAATTTGTCCTTGGGGGCGCTGATCGGGTCGGTTACCATGAAGACCGAAACATAGAGAAGGGCTCCGCTGGAAAGCGTGAAGGGGATCTCGGGAACGGCAAGGCCGGCACCATACAGCAGCAGGGCATTCAGCGCAACAGCGCCGAGCAGGGTGGAGAGGGTGAGGCGCCACTGGGCCGTTTTCGTCGCCATCAGATAGATGCCCGACAGTATGATTACCAGCGCGCAGACCTCGCCGGCGGATCCGGCACCCAGCACCTTGCTGAAACCCTGGAATTCGAAGATGCCGCCGATATTTCCAAGAAAGAGATCGGGGAGCGGGGCGATAATTCCGAAATCTCGGCGGGACCACATCGGGGTCGCGGCGGTCAGGGCGTCGGCCATGGCGATTCCCGCATTCTTGAGCATGGATGCGGCATAGGACGACGACGGGAAACTCCATTCGGCGAACCCTCCGGGAAAGCCCCTGAAGACGGGAACGAACTGCGACGTCAGCTCCACCGGAAAGGCGACGTAGACGAAGGCGCGGCCCACGATCGCGGGATTGAATACGTTCCTGCCGAAACCGCCGAATACCTCCTTGCCGAAGAGTATGGCGATCAGGGCGCCGGCGGCCACGATCCAGAAGGGGGTCTGGGGCGGCAGGGACAGGCCGTAGATCGCCGCCGTTACGAAGCAGGCCTCGCTGATTTTAGCGCCGCGCCGTGACGTCATGTACCATTCAACGGCCAGGCAGACAAGGCACGAGAGGGCGAGCATCGCCGCTATTCGCCAGCCGAAATAATAGACCGATACCGCCGCCACCGGGGCGAGGGCGTACAGCACGCGGCGCATAATTTTCTGTTGCATGAATTCAGGATGTTTCATCGGTTATACAAGTTGCCTACTCCACAATGGTTATGAACGGTTGTTGAGGGTCCCGCCGACACTGCACAATAGTAAACCACACCGGTAGAAAAAAGAAAGCATTTTTTTGGAGAAATCTACCCGCTCCCGCGATACCCGATAGGTGAAAATACGAATGTCGGATAATAGGCGCCGGGTGGCACGCCAGCACCGGGGCATCCGCCAGCTCCCCCCCGGGGATTTGGAGTGACAGGGGCGTGCTACAGCACCACCTTGTCTTTAAACAGCTCCTCCGCCTCCGATGGGCTGTACCCGAGCCTCTGCTCCAGAATCATGCGCGTATGCTCGCCCAGGGCGGGCGCGGGCATGCGCAGGTTTCCCTCCGACTCCGAGAACTTGAAGGGAAAGCCGGGGATGTCGATGGGCCCGTACTGGGCGTGCTGAACCTGGCGGAACATCTCCCGCAGTTTCAGGTTCTCGTCGTGATTGACCTGCCTGCTCGTGTACGCGATGCCGCATGGGATTTTTTTACGTTCCAGTATTTCTATGATATCGCTTGAGGTATGGGCCCTTGTCCATTCCTCGATAGCGGCCACGGCTTCGTTGTGGTTCTGCACCTGCACGATTATGTTGCTGAATTTCGGGTCCGTCGCCATCTCCGGTCTTCCGATGATCCCGGTCAGGTCCTTCCACTGGCGCGCGGTGAGGGACACGATCGCGACCTTGCCGTCCTTTGATTTGAAAAAGCCGTAAAAGGGCATCCGGTCAGCGGAATTGAGCACGTCTTTCGGGTTGCGGCCGAGCTCTTTCTCCACGTCGACCACGATCGGCTCGAGCGCCTTGTCCATCATGGCGCGGTAGTTATTGTAGTACATCACATCCTGCATGGAGATGTCGATGTACTGGCCCCTGCCGTTCTTCATCCTGCCGATCAGGGCCATGAGCACGGCAATCGCGGCGTAGGCGCCGGTGACCAGGTCGCCCCAGTAGTTGTTCGGCAGGAGGAACGTGTCCTGGTCGTTCCAGTACTGGCCGCCGGTTGCCTGTGCTATGATGTCGAAGGCGGAACGCTCCGGCTGCACGCCGGTCGAGCCGAAGCCGGAGATCGCCGCGTAAATGATGTCCTCTTTCAGCGCGCGGATATCGTCGTAGCCCAGGCCGCCCCGCTCCAGCGCGCCCGGTACCAGGTTGTGCACGAACACGTCCGCGCCCGCCGCGAGCTTCCTGACCACGTCGCGGCCCCGGGGATCGCGCCAGTCGACGGCGATCCCGTACTTGTTCCGGTTGAAGACCGAGTAGCAGCGCTCCGCCCCGGGCATGAGCTTGAAGATGAGGCGGAGCGTATCGCCCTGGGGCGGCTCGACCTTGATCACGTCCGCGCCCATGTCCGCGAGTATCCCCGTGCACCGGGACCCGGAGATGAACTGCGTGATGTCGATGACCTTGAAGCCGGAAAGGATCTGCATGTGTGTCATAAATAGGAAGAACCCCCGCGTACTGTATAGGCTTATCTGAACTATCCTGGAAGATCGAATAACAAATATCAACACAAAAAACAGTGGACAGGGGGCTTATTTATCAACTGACTCGGTCATGATAACGGATGCCATTTCAACCGGTACAGTGATGTCATAATTTTCCAGCTACTAGCCATCATCTTTCTTAACGGATTTTACTTTTTTTTAATGTTATTCCTCGCGCCATGCTTCAAAAAAAACTTCATTGCTTGTTGTTGTATAAACCCCGATACAATGATTTTTTATGAAAAGTCATTACAGTTAGGATGGAGAAAAACGACATTGCATGCGTATGCCGGGATGTTTTATCATAGCCCGGCAAAGGTTCAAGGAGGGTGCAACCCGGTCTGAATCCGGCCGTAAAAACCGGTCATTTATATTGCCATAAAACCCGATTATCCGGCGCGATTGAACGGTACAAAATCTTGAAACTCAATACCCGAGGAGGTTACGATTTGTACTACTGCCGGGATATGCTCGGTTTTAATTTTGACACAATACCCGCAATCAGAACTGAGATGCCTCGGCACGGGGATCATCTTATTGTATAGGCCGGCCTTCTTTAGAAGCCTCGATGTCCATATCGCAGATTGCGATGAATGGAATAGTATTACTGAATACCCAGCCTGGCTGGTCTTCGATGTATCAGCATCGCTCATGATCTTGCTGGCACTATATGATCGGGTTGATCGGGCACGTGACAACTATTATTTTACAGCTTTAATAATGATGTCGTCCCCGTCACGCGTCTGTTCCGATTTTATCTGGTTATTGGCGAGAATCCTCGAAACATTTTCCCTGGCGACCTCGCTGTTTACAATCACGTCGAAAGAAGAGAGCCCCTCGTTTATTGCTTTTTGCACAAGAACGACCGGCTGCGGGCAGGACAGGCCCCTTGCATCGATGGTTTTCTGGCTCATAATTAAACCTCCATTTTTTCCCGCATGACAAAACCGATGACCAGGCAGAATACGATCCCGATAATGACGGCAGCCTGGCCGAACACCCCTGTTCCGCCGATTGTGTAAACGCCATCGAGCATACTGTCGGGCTTTGCCGCTAAAGAAAAGTTGTGGGCAAATGCCGCCCCGGTTATCATGCCGAGAACGAAAATACCGGCATCGGCATCACCCTCGCCCGACAGGATGAGCTGTCTGCCTGGGCAACCGCCCGCGAGGGCAAAGGCCAGGCCTGCGAGAAGCATCCCGAGAAAGTTCCAGAGATGCGAGCTGTGGGCAATGGGCTGGCCTTGAAACCCGGGCTTAAATTGTCCAAGCAAAAGGTTCCCTACCAGGGCCGTCGCAAGAAGCGCCAGCACGCCGCTCAATAGATGAAAGTCTCTGGCTAGAATAACGTCGCGTATCGATCCCATAGTACAGAACCTGCTCCGCTGTGCCAGGACCCCGAAAAGAAGACCCGCGGCCAGGCTGATCCAGAGGTTCGCGTGCATCGCCCCGGGTCCCTTTGCGCTGAAAAATATCGCCCCGTTCTCAGAAAATGAAACAGTGAAGAGATTGAAAAGGAAAAAAACCAGCATACAAGCGGGCAGCAGCCAACCGCTCGCTTTTTTATTGCTGTATGACCTTCCAAGGCTGTAGCCATGTTTCAGAAAGATAACCCCTACGGTGATGCCGCAGATCAGTCCGAGGAGCGCCAGCAACGAGTTCAGGTCGCCGCCTGCCAGGCGCAGGAGGGCGCGCCAGGGGCATCCAAGAAAAACCAGCGCTCCGATCATCGCGAAAATGCCGAGAAAAAATCGGATGGCGGTTGAGGACCCTGCCCGCGGCCTGTACTCCTTCATGATAAGTGAAATAATAAAGGCTCCGAGCACGATTCCCGATATTTCCGGCCTCAGGTACTGTACCGCATCCGCCCGGTGAAGGCCCAGGGCGCCGGCCATGTCCCGTTCAAAACAGGCAATGCAGATCCCCATATTGGCTGGATTACCCAGG
>JAKJGD010000171.1 GCA_022704585.1 Spirochaetota bacterium
CTCCATTTCTTTGCCCTTGATGGTAATGGGCCCGCTTTTCACGCGGTCGGCCCTTGTTGCCGTGCCGATAGGAGTGCTTGCGGACAGCGGGTCGATGGTCAGCAGGGTGAAGATCGGCTTTCCCTCGATCAGCAGCTGCTTGTTGCCGGGACCGTTCTTCAGCCCGACCTGTATGGCGCCGATATCCGTATCGATTGTGAAGTCTTCCGTGAAAAGGGAATAATTGTATTCAACCGTCAGGCGCCCGGTCGCATCAACATAGTAATCGAACGCGAACGAGGGAGTTTCAAACCACATGATGTCCTGTTCCGGGATCTTTCCGTCCAGAACGTAATAGAGGCGGTCGTTCACGCGATCGAAGTTCAGGGTGTAGATGTACTGAACTTCTTTTTCGTGTTTCCATGTCTTGTTGCAGAGCTTTACATACTCCATGAAGCGCGGCTCTGTTTTTGACGCTTCCACCGTGGTGAGGCGCTCGTGGATGTCGCCGTCTATCGCGGTGGAGAGGAATCGCGCTATCGACAGCTTGTGGTTGCGGAAATTCTCGAAAAAACGTTTGCTGGAGCTCTGGTACATGAAATAGCCGAGAAGCGAAGATACGACGAAGTTCAGGGTTATAAACCCCAGAAACAGTTTAAACCGCAGGCTTAATTTCATATCCAACCCCAATTAACGGTTATACTAGAGCATGGCGCGATAAAAATCAAGAGAAATTAATCGGTCCTGCGGCACCTGCCATGCAGCCGTACCACGGCGCCGGTCATTCAGGGGCGCGCGTCTTCGGTGAAGATCAGCGGCGAAGGGAACCTGATATCGCAATCGTGCTCCCGCAGTCGCTGTCCGTGCTGAAAACGCCGGTCTCCCTTTTTTTTATCCGTTGCACCAGGGTTGTCGCGCGTTTCCTGTCCGTACATGACCCGCACCAGCCGTCCGCCCTGATAATAGAAGCGCTCGTCCGTGGTCCATGAAATGCCGGCGGGGCTGGATATGCTTCCCTGGCCCTGGCGTCCATAATAGAACACAAGAGCGCCCCGTTGATCATAGACCAATTCCTCGTACAACGCGTTGCCGGCATGCTGGTAGTAGTTTTCAATCCTAACCACGTCAATATCGTAATCGTCCTCTCCGTGCTCGATCATGTCGTAGTGTATTATCACTCTTGAAGATGGTTCCCCAATTCCGGGGATCACGGTATAGGAGAGGGACATCTCGCGTTTATACAGGGAGCCTTCCTTGATTTTTTTCATTACCGAAGTATAGTAGTCCCGGATCGAGGTGATCTCCTTCCTCTCCGCGGCAAATACTTGTGCGGCGATAACTATCGCGACTAAAAGACAGGATGTGAATTTTATCATAATGAACCTCCTGCATTGGAAGCAAAGGGAAAGATTGAGAACTGTTTCGTTTAACAATTTGCTTGATTATGTGATGATAAAGAAGTTAGTTATAGTATATCAGGGTATTCGTCAATGAGAATAATGCGTATGCGTGCAGGCTTGCCGGTTTGAAGTGAATTATTATAGTGTGATAATTTTTTTAAAAAATAATTGACAGTATTACGAAAAAAAAATAAATAGCACAAGATAGATATAAATGAGTTGGATATAATACTGCGTCATGGAGGGTTTTTTCATGAAAAAATATGTTCAGTCCGTCATGGCAATGGGCGCACTCGTTGCAACCATTGTCATATACGGGGCCGCGCCGGCCTTATCGTTCCATCCCCTGATCACTGATGATACAGGCACACAGGGAAAGGGTAACACCGAGCTTGAATTTGCCTACCAGTACGAGGAAGACCGCTACCGGTGGTTTGACCGCACTCCCGAAAGTGTCATAGAGGGCACCTGGGGAAAGGTATACACCAGGGACAGCGCCAACGAGGGCAGCTTCGGCGTATCCTATGGGATCATTGACCCACTGGATATAGTTATCGGTGTGGCATACGGCCATAGCCGTTCGCGGGAGGGAAGGATGTTTTACAATCCGCCGCTTTTCCCGACCGGCCTGCAGGGCTTTTACTACACGTCGGTTTCGACTGACAGCGGCATCGTCGATCCGCTGGTCGAGCTGAAATGGCAGTTTTTCGCAAAGGACGGCCTCTCGCTCGCAATCAAGCCGGGCGCGACCCTGCCCCTGGGGAACGAGGACGCGGGCTTTGGCACCGGGCGATTCAGCCCTTATGTGTATTTCATACTCAGCTATGAAACAGATTATTTCAACCTGCACTTCAATGCGGGCTATATAAGAAATGAGAACAATCAGCACGAGCGGCAGGACCTCTGGCACGGATCGCTGGCGATGGAGGTCGTGCTGGTAAAGGAATGGCTCAGGTTCGTCGTCAATACCGGGCTGGAGCACAATCCAGACATGCGCTCCACTCTTCAAGACGTGTTCATACTGGGCGGATTGGTTTTTTCACCCAATGACATTTGTGACATCGATGTCGGCTTTAAATACAGTATCGCTCCCAAAGGCGTGGAGTCGCCCGGCCCGGATTATACCGCGCTGGCCGGCTTCACGGTCCGGTTCGAGGGACAAAAAGCGAAAGATGAAGAGAAGAAATAAATTTCACAAGGAGCACTATAATGCATATTCCTGACGGATACCTGAGTCCACAAACCTATATTCCACTGTACGCCGCGTTCGCCGGGTTCCTGGCCGTGGCGCTGAAAAAGATACGGCAGACTCTCTCCGCGAAAAACATCCCATACCTGGGAATGGCGTCCGCCTTTTCGTTCCTCATCATGATGTTCAATGTGCCGATACCGGGAGGCACGACCGGACACGCCGTAGGCGCGAGCATCGTGGCATTGGTCCTCGGCCCCTGGACCGCGGTCGCGGCGGTATCGGTCGCTCTCATCATCCAGGCTTTTCTTTTCGGCGACGGCGGGATAACGGCCATCGGCGCGAACTGCTTCAACATGGCCGTGGTCATGCCCTTCGTGTCGATCGTGGTATTCAAGCTGGTGCGGGGGAGGGCCTCCGGGGGATGGCGTGTCTACCTCGGGTCCTTTCTGGCGGGATACATCGGGCTCGTCGTCGCTGCGATCGTGACCGCGGTCGAGTTCGGGATCCAGCCGCTTATAGCATCGGCGAACGGCAAAGCGCTCTACGCTCCTTATCCTCTTTCGGTTGCGGTCCCGGCAATGGCGATCGAGCACCTTGTTCTATTCGGCATCGTTGAGGGACTGGTCACCCTGTTGGTTCTAATGTATTTTCTGAGAAACGATCCTGATAATGTATATGCCCTGAAGGAGGTGAAATGATGAGCGCATTTCAAAAAAAACTATTAATCATCCTTGTGGTCCTTGCGGTTATTTCACCCATCGGGATTTACCTGCCCGCGGCATTCAATGCGGAAGACGCCTGGGGCGAGTGGTCCACGGAAACAGTGGAGAAGCTTGTCGGTTTCGTGCCGGAGAAAATGAAGTCCGTGGCTGAATTATGGAAGGCCCCGATCGCGGATTACAACCTGGGGGACGAGCAGTCGTCCTTTACCGTTCAGGCCCTCTCTTATATTCTCTCCGGGGCAATCGGCATCGTGCTTTGCATTCTCCTTCTTTTCGGGCTTTCGAAGCTGCTGGTAAAAAAAAGTGAGTGACAGCGCATATCCGACTCTTTTAAGTTGAGTTATCACTATACAACGGGTTTTTCATCCATGAGAGATGGAAAACCCGCCATTTTTTTAAAGCCGGGCTGTTTAAGGACGAGATTCCTTGACCTTCATTGATAAATCAATAAACCAGATAGCCGATATCATCAAGACGAGTTATGTCTACTGGGAAACCGCCGGAAAGTCCGGGTTGTTCCAGCGCCTTGATCCCCGCGTCAAGATCGTATTCATGCTTTTCTTCATTATTCTTGTCAGCATGCTGCGGAGCATACGCGTGGAGCTCGCCCTGTCGTTTTTTCTCATGATCCTGATTTCACTGTCGCGTCTCGACATGCTCCATCTGTACCGGCGCATTATCGGGTTTGCGTTCTTTTTCGGGTTGCTCATCGCATTGCCGTCTGCCTTCAATGTGATCACCAGAGGGGAGATCGTTATACCGGTTGCCACCCTCTCCCGCTCATACCACTGGTGGATATACACGATTCCGGCAAAGATCGGCATGACGAGAGAAGGGCTCTTCGGCGTGGCCATGCTCACCCTGAGGGTAATGAACTCCGTTTCAATCACGCTCCTCGTGATCTACACGACGCCTTTTTTCGAGATCATCCGCGCGCTCAAGGTGTTCCGCGTGCCGGATACATTTTTAATGATTATCATCCTGACCTATAAGTATATCTTCATCTTTTCAAAGACCGTTGAGGACATGTACCGCGCCATGAAGGCGCGCCTCGCGGGTCCGGTTGACGGGGCGACGATACGGGGGATCCTGGCCGGCAGGATCTTTTTCCTCTTCAAAAAGTCGCAGATGCAGTACGAGGAGACCTACCGCGCAATGCTCTGCCGGGGGTTTTCCGGCGATGTGATGCTCGTTTCTTTCAGGAAGCTCACCGTCCGTGACGCCGCCGCCGGCGTGCTGTTCGCCCTTGCCGGGATGCTCTTTATTATGATGCAGGTGTATCTGTGATAATCCTCCCGTCCCCCAATGGGGGCGCGTGAGAAGCAGCATCATGAAGTGCACCATGCGTTCCGTGATCATGATGCCAACAATAGCATTTCAATTGCCGTGTATCTTTAAAATAATTTTGACTGACACTGGAAAGATTTAATGAATAGATAGAGTTCGATACTCATATATGCATGATCAAAGCATACTGTATAGCTTATGATTCATGCACCGTGCCCCCTGCGGGGGACGGGGGGCTTGATGGAGTAAACAGAAAAATGCACGTTCCACGCGGAGCGAGAGGGGCTTGAGAAACTCATGAAAATCATCCAGCTTGAAGATGTGTCCTACAGCTATTATGACATCGTGCCCGCTCTGGCCGGCGTAACGCTTTCGGTAAGGGAGGGCGAGATGCTCGCGGTAATAGGGGCAAACGGCTGCGGCAAGTCGACCCTGTTGCAGCTGATGAGCGCCCTGATCCACCCCTCCTCGGGGCGCGTCCTGTTCCGGGGCGAGGAGGTAACCGAGCAAAAATTGCGCGACCGGGATTTCCTGAGATGGTTTCGCTCGCACGTGGGAATGGTGTTCCAGAATTCCGATGTCCAGCTCTTCTGCCCGACGGTGTACGATGAGCTGCTCTTCGGTCCGCTCCAGCTTGCCATACCGAAGGAGGAGTCGGTCCGCCGCGCGATGCAGACGATGGAGCTCCTCAATATTGAACACCTGAAAGACAGGCCGACACACATGCTCTCAGGCGGCGAGAAAAAAAGGGTGGCCATCGGCGCCGCGCTCACAATGGACCCGGAGCTGCTCCTGCTCGACGAGCCAGCCAGCGGCCTGGACCCTAAGACCGAGTCCTTTCTTACCGACCTGATCATATCTCTCTCCGAATCGGGCAGGAGCATCGTGATCGCCACG
>JAKJGD010000172.1 GCA_022704585.1 Spirochaetota bacterium
GGTCCGGTACATGCGCAGGCACAAGATCGAAACCGTGGAAGTGATAATGAGAAGTGATCTGGAGGAGCTGATATAATGGCCCTCCTGCTCACATATTATCTTCCGTATGTCCTGATCGTCGGCGTCCTGATGTTCCTCTCATTCTTCTTCTCGGGGACCGAGACGGCCCTTCTGAGCTCGAACCGGATAAAGCTTGATGGCAGCGCCCGGCAGGGGAACCGCTCAGCGCGGCGAGCCCTGGGTATACTGGACAGGATCGAGGACGCCCTCAGCATGACGCTGATCGGCAACAATATCGTGAATATCTCGGCATCAGCCCTTGTAACCTACGTCGCGACGAAGGCCTATAACGCGAGCGGGCCGGAACTTTTGCAGATCACAGCTCTGGAGACCATCCTGTTTCTGATATTCTGCGAGGTTGCGCCGAAAGTCGTGGCCCGGTCACGCCCGAACGATTTCCTTGTAATGCTGTCCTACCCCATCAGCGCACTGATGGTGGTGTTGAAACCGCTGCTCAAGCTGTCGCTTGCTTTTTCGGGTTTGTTGAAAAGGGGTGCCGCTCCGGAGGGCGCGGCCCACGGCATCATGCGCTCGCGGGACGAGATCGACACTCTTTTCAAAATGGGCGAGGAGGAGGGAATCATCGGCGAAGAGCACCAGCAGTACGTGTCCGAGATACTTTCCTTCAGGGACATGGCCGCGGGGGAGATCATGACCCCAACCATAGACATCAGCTCGGTCGAACTGCAGCAGAGTATACGCGTCCTGTCGGACGCATTCGTTAAGACGAAGTTCACGCGGCTCCCGGTGTACGACGGCCGGGTGGACAATATCATCGGTTACGTGTTCTACCGGGACCTGCTGAAAGAACGGAACGTGAAGAAGATTGCGGACGTCCTGAACAAAGGGCATTACGTGCCCGCCACGATCCGTATCGTGGACCTCTATTCCGAGATGGTGGAGAACCTGATCCCCATGGTTTTCGTGGTGAATGAGCATGGTGCTGTTGTCGGCATGGTCACCCACGAGGACATTGCCGAAGAAGTCGTGGGAGAGATCCAGGCGCGGGACCAGTCCTCCGGGGAGGAGCTTATAACGGCACTCTCGCGTGACCGCTTTTTATTAAGCGGGGGGCTGGATATCGAGTATTTCATGCGCCGTTTCAACGTGCCGATAGAAAAAAAGAGGTTCGAGACACTCTCGGGTTTTGTCGCGTATAAAATGGGTAAGATCCCGAAGAAAGGAGACCGGTTCGATTACGAACGTTACACCTTCATCATAGACGAAGCGACGGACCGCTCCATCGAAAAGGTCATTGTGCAGCTGCGCAAGAAGAAGAAGCGCCTCAGCGGACCAGCATAGGCCCCATGTCGTCTTTGCCGCCCAGCACGTGGACATGCAGGTGCCAGATGACCTGGCCGCCGGCGGTCCCGTTATTGATGATTACCCGGTAGCCCTTTTCCGCCAGTCCCTTTATCCGGGCAATATCCCTGACAGCGAGGAACAGGTCGGCCATGATGGAGGCGTTGCCGGCATCCAGGCCTTCGATCCTCTCGATATGCTTCTTGTGTATGACCAGCACGTGCACCGGGGCCTGCGGGTTGATGTCCTCGAATGCATAGACCGAATCGTTTTCATAGACTTTTGTCGACGGCGTCTGGCCGGAGATTATGTTGCAGAACAGGCACCCCATGGCGGTTC
Source organism: Spirochaetota bacterium (assembly GCA_022704585.1). The sequence goes on from JAKJGD010000172.1 coordinate 1,702, forward strand.
CTCCAACTGTAGCGTTCCTTCATAAAAAGGGCGCCCGCAGAAAAAAAAGTCAAGTACAAATCCCCCTCTGCCGCGCACCCCGATATGTATTGACAGGGCGGGGCGCGCCGTGCGAGAGTTGCCCATGCGGACTATCGACGATATACGGGTCATCATATACAACAGCGGCGACCGGGACAATCCGATCGCCCGCCGGTTCCTGGACCTTGGCGGCAGGGAGCTGATCGAATGCGAAAGCGATGAATCGATGGAGGAAGCGGCGGAGTCACTGAAAAAGCGCGGCGTCGCATCGAAGGAAGTGCTTTTCCTGAAGCCGTTCCTGGGGCGGATGTACCAGAAGTGCCCCGGTTCCCAGGGTATGATATGCTGCAACTACCGCCTGATCAATATCGGGTTCAACTGCCTCTATAACTGCACGTACTGTTTTCTCAATTACTATCTCAACTCCTACGGCATCGTTCAGTTCATCAGGCCGATACCCTCCCTGGCAGAGCTGGAAGCCGAGCTTGGCGGGGAGCCTGAAAAAGTCTTTCGCGTCGGGACCGGCGAATTCACTGATTCCCTGATGCTCGACGATATATCAGGGATAGGGGAGTCGCTGATTGCCGAGGCGGCGCATTACCCGAACCTGTTCCTGGAATTCAAGACCAAATCCGACAACATACGCCACCTCCTCGGCATCCGTGAGAAGGGCAACACGGTACTGGCGTGGACCCTTAACACGAAACGCAATATTGAGCAGTATGAAGCCGGCTCTGCGACGCTCGAAGACAGGATCCGCGCGGCCGCCGCCGCGGCCGGGGCGGGTTATCTCACCGCCTTTCATTTTGACCCGATGATAGAATATGACGGATGGATCCCTGACTATTGCGCCATTATTGATGCCTTCTTCCGCGCGGTGGATCCGGCGCAGGTTGCCTGGATATCGATGGGATGCTTCAGGTACAGCCGCGGATTCCGGGAAATCGTGCGGGACGTCTTTCCGGGAGAGCGGCTCACCGTGGCCGAGATGTTTCCCGGGCAGGACGGGAAATTCCGCTACCTGAAAAGCAAGAGGATCAGCGCGTACCGGGCACTGCTCCGGCGCATACGGGAGTACTCGGACAGGCCGTTCGTATACCTCTGCATGGAACCAGCCGGTGTCTGGGATGCGGTGTTCGGAGTAGAATACGAATCCTCAGAAGAGCTTGAGCGGGACATTGGCGAGCACATGAAAAAACTGTTCACCGGGCGGGTCGTCGTCCAGAATAAAAACGAAAACGGCCCCGTGGACAGGTGAAAATAATTACTCCGGTCACGTTATTTTGTTGACCAAAATTCCGAATCGTGTCTAATAATTTTTGTGAAAGTCCTGAAATGATGATCTATGCGCGATACTCGGGCAAAATAAAAAAAGCCGCCCGTATCGGATCATGATTATAATACTCGCGACATTTCGACGATAATACTTTAGCTCCCCGCGTATGTGAAGACGGGGAGTGAATGATATCAGTTCTGAGGATGCATTGTTTTGGAAGAGAGAGACTACCGGGAAAGCCAGCGGGATCTGAAGAATATAACGGAAATGCTCGATCAGCTGTATGCCTCCGTTAACATGGATGCGCTGAAAAGGAAGATGGCAGAGCTCCAGCAGGAGACACTCAAAGAGAATTTCTGGCAGAACAAGGAGCTTTTTACAAAGACGAACCAGGAGATCAGCAATCTCAAGAGGAGGATCGTTCCTTTCGACGAGCTGAAGGGCGAGCTCCAGGAGGCGGCAGAGCTTTTCGACATGGCGCTTCAGGAGCGCGACAGCTCCGTGCTCGACGAAATATGCGGTACAATCGCGTCGTACAAAAAGAAATTCGACGAGCTGGAGACGCTCGAGCTTCTTTCCGGCGAGGATGATTTTAACAACGCATTCATCACCATCCATCCCGGCGCCGGCGGCACCGAGTCACAGGACTGGGCAAACATGCTTTTCCGCATGTATTTCCGCTGGGGAGAGCAGAAGGGCTTCGCGGTGGAAGTCATAGATTATACACCCGGTGAGGAAGCGGGGATCAAGAGCGCTACCATGCTCGTCAAGGGCGATTATTCGTTCGGGCTCCTGAGGTCCGAACGGGGCATCCACCGGCTGGTACGCATATCCCCGTTTGATGCGAACAAGCGGCGGCATACCTCTTTCGCGTCAGTCGAGGTGATCCCCGAGGTCTCTGAAGACATAGATCTGGAGATAAAGGAGTCCGACCTGAGGATAGACACGTACCGCTCGTCGGGGGCAGGCGGCCAGCACGTCAACAAGACCGATTCCGCGGTGCGTATAACGCACATCCCGACCGGGATCGTAACGCAGTGCCAGAACGAGCGGTCTCAGCACAAGAACAAGGCTTTCGCCATGAAGGTGCTGAAGGCCCGGCTTTACGAGCTGAGGAAGCGCGAATTCGATGAAAAGCAGCAGGAGAAGATAGGACAGAAGAAGGACATATCGTGGGGCAACCAGATACGGTCCTACGTGTTCCAGCCCTATACTCTGGTCAAGGACCACCGGACCGGCGAGGAAACGGGCAGCGTCGATTTCGTTTTTGACGGGGACATTGACCGGTTCATATACGCATTTTTACGGGGGAAGAAAACGGGCGATACCGGGCTGCCCCAGATATGATCGCACCAGGATCGAGCTCAGAATGAAGGTAACGGTACAGCATCTGTCCCACCTGTTCCAGAAATACGGCATCGGCATCGAGGTCAAGTATTTCGATGACGTCGTTATCAAGGGTAACTGCTTTCTCTCAACGGACCTGGTCCTCTCCGCGCACCTGCCGAAGCTCCTGGAAAACGATATTACGGAAATAGAGGTCTTTTACAGCCCTGTCCTGTACGAGCACCTCTCGCGCGAGTTTCCGGCCGAGTTCCGGAAACCGTTCGGCAAACTGCGCCTGAGCGAGATGGACAAGCTCCTGGAAGACCTCAAAAACGCGAACGTGCACTCCAAGCGGAAACGATTCATCCGCGTTGTCGGGGACATATACGGGATCGACAGGACCTCGGGGAAACGGACCATACTCCTCCGCCACAACGAGCCGCTTGATTTCAAGAAATGGAACAATTTAAAGAGAGACATGGACCGGAACCAGGCGTTTCTCTACCGCAACTCCGAGGTCGCGATAATAATTTTTGTTGATCTCAAGGTGGGCAGCCAGAAGGAATTTGTGGAGCGATTCAGGATCAATACAGACCTCATCTCGCTGATCGTGTCGCGCGGGCAGGAGCAGGCCAACATGCCGTCCCCCGATTTCATAGCCACCGAGGACGTTATATCGGTAACGGAGCCGGATACCCTGCTCGAGGAATATATTCGGTCAAACGCGCGGTTGATAATAATCGGTGAAAAGCTCGATGATTCTTACAAACGCGCGCTTCTGCAGGTGCGTAATTACGATAAATTCGTGCGGCTGATGGTCGTACCGGTGCTGGACCACAAGAACATGCAGGATTTTTTCAAACAGGTTAAAATGGTTTACAATTATGAACGCTGGCTCTAGCATGGATCGGACATGACAGACAGCACGCCCGGGAAGTCCCGGTCACAATTGGAGCGATCGAGTGAAAAACAAGTTGTCGAAATTTCTCCAGCCGATGGATTTCAGCAGCGCGATTGAAAAGGAGATCGGCCACATAGACCTGGACCTGGCCATGCCGAATCCCTCCCGGAACAAGGAAAAGCGTTTTCTACGGACCTATACCGCCGACGGTCTCTACGAGATCGTCACGCGGGTCAA
>JAKJGD010000173.1 GCA_022704585.1 Spirochaetota bacterium
GGGCGCATACCACGCCGTTGACCGAGAGGTCAGTCTCGATCACGACCTTGCGCGTCCCGATCTCCTTTACCCGCGAACGCAGCTCGAGCGGCGGGCCCAGGGGCGTCGGCTTCAGGAAATCCACATGGAGTGATCCGGTCACGAACCGTAGCGCCGGCTCCGACCCCGGCTCGCGGCCCTCGTTCCGGTAGGCGGCCATGGCGGCGGTCCCGGTACTGTGGCAGTCAATCACCGAGGCAATGAGGCCCCCGTACACGAACCCCGGGAAGGCGGTATGCTCCGGCCGCGGAGTGAAAGAGCATACGCTTTCCTCTCCCTCCCAGTAGCTTTTAATGTGCAGGCCCTGTTCGTTGCGGGTTCCGCACCCGTAGCAGTGGCTGAATTTTTCCGGGTACAGCTCCTGCATGGCTATTCGCGTCATGTCGCTCCTCCACCGCCTGGTGTGGCTCAGTATCAAGCGACTCTACGGCCGGAGATCGATCCTGTCGAGCGTTTTATCTTCCGGGTGCAGAGTCCCATCCGGGGACGCTCGCCCTGGCATGTGAGGCCTGGTAGTGGAATGAATCTTGAGGTGGTGGAACCCGGTCTGGCAAAGCCCGGTTGCAGTGAGGGTAAGAAACAGGAAGCGCGGCATGCCGATCGTCATCAGGATAGTTTCGATGACGACCAGTATGCCGCGCTGTACCGAGAGTGCGGTTAAAGCCCGGGTTTAATATCCCCTGCTCTTCAAATCAGCGGCAATATTTTCAAAATGAGTTGCCGGATCATATCCTATTGAAGGAGGATACATGAGGCCGGAAAGCATTCCCACTGCTCCAAGGTGGTTAACCCCGTAACCCCAGGATGCGCCGGAAATAACACCTTTAAAGTTCCCCCATTTTGCGGATGTTACTGAAACGAGAACATCGTTATCGCCTTCGTAGGGAAGCATTGCAAGCCAGGTAATGGAAAAGATTGGTCCCGCACAAATAACATTCTTAACCTTGTACGCGTAGCTCTGATAATAGATGGATGAGATGTTTGGCGTATTCGGATTGAAAGTGTTGATCATGTATGATCGGGTGAGGTCGTAACCGTTGGCCACGCTGTTCCCGTCGTTGTCACCCATGATGAAGCTCATTACCGTGTCGAGGACATCGCCTACCATCGGCTCCAATGAATCGGGGATTATACCCATGATCATGTCGGCAATGACGCTGCCGCGGTGAGGTCCCGCGATGCTGGTGTGGCTCGCGACCATCGAGGAGAGGCCGAGGTTGGTGATCGCATACCGGGTGTACAGGCACCCGTGCGAATGGCCAATTACGTTGACCTTTTTTGCTCCGGTTACTGCAAGTATCTGGAGGACCTGCTTTTTCCATGCAAGTGCCTTGTTGGCAGTTGCGTCCATGGCGTTCACACTTGTGATGTATACATCGGCTCCCTCATCTTCCATTGAAGAGGGGATGTTCCCCCAGTAGTCAATCAGCTGCATTATTTTTGCCTGAGTTCCCATGCCGTGCGCCAGAACTATTGGATATTTTGTCGCACATTTACTGCTGCTTCCGCCGGCAAAAAGCGCTGCCGGGAATACCAATGAGAGGGTTAATACTGCCAGCAATGATTTTTTTAATAATGACATGTTAGCCTCCATCCCTTTTTGTATTATTCCAATTAACCGTCTAGAAAGTTTATACCGTCCAGCCGGATTTTATTAAATTTTGTTATTATTAACTAACATATATAAAAAAGTCAATAAAAATTTTGAATAAAATCGACTATTTCTTAATTATAAATAAAAACATTAAAAATTTTAGTTCTTTGGGATTTTTCTTTGAAATTTAACGCTATTTTAATTGAAATTCAAAATTAGTATGACCAGATACGAGCTGTTTTTTTTTGATGCAATAATTCTATAATAGACATACGGGTTAATTACACAATATAAACACATTCATGTATTTCTTTGACGTTATATACCATGAAAAAAAGCATTATCATAATCCTTGTCTTTCTCATTATTGCTGCTTCGATCCGGGCATACGCTGTTAGTCTCGGCGTATATACCGATGGGGGCGCCGGGCAGATGACCCTGAAGTACAGCGCATCAGGCCAGCAGGTCCATGACAACTACCTGGTCGGGTGCGGCATTATGTTCCAGGTTCCGGTTAAAAGGGTGAAGTCATCCTCCTACAAACTCTATGTCGGTTTTTACAGGGTATTCATTCCACGGACAACGAGGCTGGCAACCGACTATAATGATACCTACCGCATGAACCTGATCAATCTACTGGCCTATTCATTATAAAAGAAGAAACGATACAGCATATGGGTGGGCCCGCAAATCGGACTCCATGTGCTCTCCGGGAATATCTACAAGGCGGGCGATAAGTATAAGCGTGAGGAATACATTCTGTCATACGGGACTCCCCGGATGATGATATTGATTCTCTATAATGACAGGTTGAAGAGGAACCGGGATTTTTCAGATTTTATCTTCAGCATTGCCCCGGTTATAGGCATGGATTTCTTTCCGTCGGATACTGTGACCGTATCTGTCGATGCCGGATTGCGGGCAGGCGTGCATATGAATCTCAGGAATTCCCCGGCAAAAAACAGCATGTACCGGTACGAGGGATTCCTGGAGGCATCGGTTCTGCTCAGGATCATGGCGGATACGGTTCAGGACGAATGATTATGCGTTTGAAAGCATGCTTAATGGTCCCGGCTGCGGCCCTGGTGCTGATCTTGATCGTGACGGCAGAGCGTTCCGCCGATGCTAAGAAAAAGGACCAGCCCCCGGTCCGGTATGTCACCCTCGAATTCAGGGATGTGGAGGTAGGTGAGTTCCTCGCCCGGATGAGTGAAATAACGGGAACGAACATCATCTTCGATGAGCGGGTAACCGGCAGGATCAACATTGTCCCCGCTCGCCGGATGCCGGTAAGCGGGACCCTCTCGTTCATGATCTCCGTGCTCGAGTACCGCGGCTACGCGGTCGTGGATTGCGGCGATTTTCTGAAGGTGCTGCCTGTCAATGAGGCGGCCGGGAAAAACAGCACGATCATCATCGATATGTCCCGCTGATACGGGGGCGGGTATGGCTCAGTACTTGAACGGGTCCTTGTACGTCAGGCCGTTGCCCTCGGGCCGATCGAGCTGCCGGTACTCCTTCTCGTACGCGGCAAGGAACTTCCGCGCTTTTTCAAAGGTGAAAAAGAGGTCGTTGTCCTTTCCGCGCTTGCCCTTGTGAAACTCGAACCCGTAGTTCTTGATGTATATATCATTGATCAGGGTGGCGTCGGTCCTGGCCGTCAGGTCAACGGCTATAGCGTCCTTTTTTTCATTGGGATGCATGTGCGTGGCGTAGGCGATCGCAAGCGCGATGGTCGCCCTGCCCACTCCCCGTACCCGGTAGAAGCTGTCGTCTTTCTGGTATTTTCCCAGGTATGACGGCATGGCGTTGTCCGGGTAGTTCAGCGGCAGGGCCGTGAAATAATCGATATAAATTCCGGAGCGGGGGTTTGTCGTGGTGAACCGGTAGTTGAAGATGTTGTATCCAAGCAGGAGGAGCGTCTTGCAGTACGACAGGACGATGGCGTGTGACACGAAATGGTTCTTCTTCAGAAAGTCGATGGCGCCGAGCCGCCGGTCCTCGGGGTCGCAGTGGATGCCGTAACGGCTGTAGTAGAATTCCTGGAGCGCGTTCTGGCCGCGGTCGTTCATGGTCTTGAAAAGCTTTTCCTCGATGCGGTGCAGGGGCATGATTCTCCCCGCAACAAGCTTCCTGTTGATATAGATGGGGGCCCAGTGGGCCTTGATGCTGAATTTCAGTCCGCTTACGTTGTCACTCATGGCGTAGTGCGCCGGCGCGCATTCTGCGACGGCATTGGTTTCCGATATGCGGTAAATGTACAGGCGCGGCTTCGGGGCGTCAAGGTAGATACTGTTTTTTCACGGTGAGGCCGGCTTTTTTTTAAAACCGGCCGGCGGTCAGGCGGGCGTGGTTATCTCTCTGACTGTCGCGAAGGTCTCTGGCTGCATCTCCGGAAAGAGGCGCTCGTAGAGCCGGGGGCCGATCCAGTATACGTACGCGAGGGCTACCACCAGGCCGGCGATGCCGTCCACGGCATAGTGATACCGGCCGTACACGGTGGCCACGCACAGGCTCGCCGCGAACGGCAGCGTGATCCAGAATGCGGGCCGGGCGTAGCGGCGGGCCAGCAGGAGGACCGCCACCGTGCCGGCAATGTGGCTTGATGGCATCGCTGCGCCGGGAATGTCGACTCGGGACAGGAATACGCGGGCGAACTCCGAGATCGGCCCGGCCACCAGGTAGCCTTTAACGGCCGGATCGTAATGGATCGGGCCGCGCGCGGGGAAAATCGACTCGAACACGAAACAGGTGAACATGACGGATCCGATGATGAATGCGGCATAAAAGAATTCCCTGGTCCGCTTTGACGCGTACAGGTAGAACGGGAGGTAGAGCGTGATCAGGTAATAGGACAGGTAGGAAAGGTTAAGCCACTCCGTGAGCCATGCGCGGTCGCCGCACCGGTGGACCAGGTCGCGGGACACGTTGAACCCGAAGAGCATGACATCGGCGCGCGCCAGGAATTCGTCGAAAGGAGCGGCGAAAAACATCCTGCTGATCGGATAGGACCACTGGTAGAAGGGCGTCATGAGGAACACCGGGTAGATGTAGCGCAGGAACTGGACCGCCGGGAGCCGGACGAGCGGGTGCTGCGACCGGTCGAGCGCGGGTATTGCGAACAGTGAAACGGACATGATGGCCGCATATCGCAGGATGAATTCGATGGCGGCGGCGCCCTCCGTGCGGACACGCAGGGAGAGGAGCAGTATCATGATCGAGCAGTGACAGACCACGAGAAAGTCTACCGGCGTGAGCCTGCGGAACAGCTGTCGTGCCAGGTTCCTAACCGTGTCCGGAATTTCATTGAGTGTCGTCGTTTGCATTATCAGTTCCCTGATGCGGGTTGCCGGGTAGCGTTCCAGATACAAAGATATCACGGACCGCGGGATATGTCAACACTTGTTAGCCGTAAACGGGATGCCGGCAAGACCGTCCGCCCCTCCGGGTGCGCATTATCGCTTGCGTTTTATAAAAAAGTCCCCCGGGATAATTGATAATTTTCATCTTGCGTAAATTTTAATTGAATTATCCGGAGCATCAAGCACATTTTACCCTGGCGCGGCCGTGCGCAAGGATATTATGAGAGAATACGTTCACACGAAACCCGGGAAAGAGACCCGCTCGGTCCCGCTCTTCTATACGGTCAGGGAGGAGGGCAGGGTGGCCCTGGACGGCCGTGAGGTCCTTTACCTTGTCGGAGAGACGCCGATAGGGAGCGCCTGCGTGGGCGCCGGCGTGCTCAGCTATATCTTCGTCCATGGATACGTCCTGGAATGGCACGCGGCCGTCGGCGATGACGGCTCTCCCGTAAGCCGCGTGGAGCC
>JAKJGD010000174.1 GCA_022704585.1 Spirochaetota bacterium
GATACCGCGCTCATACTCGGTTATTCCCCTCATTTCGTATGACAGCCCTCCCGCGTATTATATATTCGGAGGTATCGTGTTCCAGAACCTTACCATGGGATACCTCGAGGCCCATGGCTCCGAGTGGAAGCAGAAGGCCGATAAGCGGCTGCTCTATTATTACGACAACGTAAAGGCGCTGTCGTCTACGGGTGAGATTAACAACGTGGTGATTGTGAACCGCGTGCTTCCCGATACGGTCAACCAGGGGTACCAGTATTACAAGGACCTCGTTTTGTTGCGGGTCAACGGCGTACGCGTCCGCGACCTGGCACACCTGAAAAAACTGGTCGGGGGCTCCGCCGACCGGTTCATCGTCATGGATTTTGTCGGTGAAACAACCATCGTCCTGGACCGGAAGCTTGCCGTTGAAAGAGAGCAGGAGCTAAAAAGCACCTATAATATTAATTCAATGGAATACATTCCCGGGGATTGAAGCAGGCATGGATTCATGCTTGACATTATCCCCCTGCGTTTAAACTATTTTCCACCATGGCACGAATACGCACAAAATCGATTATAATCCTGGCCGCGGCATTCATAACCGCGGTAACGCTCCGGGCCACGGCACTGGGTGCCGATGCGGCGAATGGGCGGGATACAGCCGATAAAACGAAAATATCTGCCGTCGGGGAAGCCGAAGCGACAAAGGGCGCCGCAGGGGAAACCGGGTTAAAGAACGCCGAAAAGGCAGAGCGCGACAGGATCATGAAGAAATCGATTCGCTGGTCAATGCTGGTGGCGGTGCCGGTCAACACGTTTGTCGTGTCGGCGCTGGTGTGGGACTGGGGCAAAACAACACACTTCAGGCTCAGCCATGAAGGCTGGTTCGCGCAGAACACCTACTCGGGCGGGGCCGACAAGATGGCCCACCTGTACGCACATTATGTGATAATGCGCGTGCTGTATAACATCTATGATTACACCGAAAACGGCGGACCGCTCAAGTGGGCGTTCTCGGCCGGGATAACCGGCGGTATCGCACTCGGTATCGAGATAGGCGACGGGTTCTGCCGGAACCAGAACGGTTTCAGCTTTGCCGACCTCTCCATGGGCCTGATCGGGATCGGGATGGGAGCCCTGCTCGAACAGTTTCCCGTCGTCGACTCGTTCATCAGCCTGAGCGCGGAATATATTCCCACGAAATACTTCCGCAGGCACCCGCAGCGGCTCGCGTGGTTCACTGATGATTACAGCGGGTGGAAGTTCATGGCAAACATCAAGCTCGCGGGTTTCAAGTACGTCGGCCTTCCGGTGCCGGAATTTCTCAAATACATCCAGTTTGATGTCGGCTATTACTCGACCGGCTTTACCAAGTATGATTACCATTGGGCAGAGATTGAGCGCGCCTTCAACTGGAAGGGCAAAGAGCGTAACGTATATATCGGGATTTCGCTGAACGTCGTTGAGGTCGTGAAAGATTTCTTCACTGACAAGGACAGCCTGGCCTGCCGGGCGGTCCAGCAGCCCTTCAAGTATTACCATATCCCGGCAGGCGTCAATCATCGTTTCAAAATGTGAGGTGGATCGCATGAAAGAAAAGGAAGCGCGGGTCGATTACCTCGATCACCAACTTGTCCTTTACGTTGAAAAAAAAGACGGGTCTTACGGCCCGCTCCGGACCGGTTCATACATCACCAAGAATTATCTTGATGACTACTGGTTGAAGCGCCGTAATCTGGAGAAAGAATACCTGGGAAAAGTCACCGGTGGAGAGATAAGCCCCATAGCCTATTACATGGTGCTGGAAGAGCTCACCCCGTCCGAGCTGGCTGCGCGCGTAAAGATTCCCGAGCGAAAAGTCAGGAAGCACCTCGCGCCGGCGACCTTCGGGTCGGTGACCGTCGACGAGCTGCGGCGCTATTGCGAGGTCTTCAGCGTGCCGCTGTCGAGCATGCTGCATGCCCTGGTCATCAAGGGAAAAAATGTATCCATACGCGAAGCGAAGACGAACAATCCCTATTTCACAATGATGAAAATAGAGGCGGGGAAAAAATGAACACTCTCGGTTTCAAGCACGCAATGGCGGCCCACTGCGAGTCGGGGACCGTATCATCGATCCTGAGCCACGCCGGGCTGCAGATATCCGAACCTATGGTCTTCGGGATTTCGGGCGGGATTTTCTTCGGATACTTCGAATCGAAGAAGTTCCCCTTTCCCACATTCGTCGTCAGGAACCGCCCCGGACAGATACGGACGAACCTCGCTAAACGGACCGGCGCGAAGTTCGCCGAGCGGCGCTTCGGGGATCCGGCAAAGGGCGAGCGTGAGCTCAACGGTCTCCTTGCCCGGGGGGTACCGGTGGCCTGCCAGACCGACTTCTTTTACATGAATTATCTCCCGAACCACGTTCGCGTCCACATTAACGTGCATTTTATCATAGTTGTTAAGCGGAATGGAGACAATTATATTGTCAGCGACTGCTATTCCCCGTCACTGTCCGAAATCGACAGGGACTCGCTCATGAAAGCGAGGTTTGCTGGCGGAAGTTTTGCCCCGCGCGGCTTTCTCTTCTACCCGAAGTTCCTTCCCGGGAACATTGATTACGAAAAGTCCATATGGAAGGGGATACGGAGCGCGTCGTTCATGATGGTTAAGCTGCCCATGCCCTTCCTTGGCGTGAAGGGCATAAGGCTGTTTGCCAAAAAAGTGACTGACTGGCCGAAACTGGCCCGGGACACGGAGCACCTATCCCATGAGATCATGAAAATTAACATATTCCTCGAGGACCAGGGAACCGGCGGTGCCGGTTTCCGGTTCATGTACGCCACATTTTTACGGGAGGCGTCGGAGCTGCTTAACGACCCGGACCTGCTCGGCATGTCGAAGCGGATCATGGAAATCGGGGACCGGTGGCGCGAGATATCGCTGTTTGCCGCGCGGATCGGGAAACGCCGCGATCTTGGGCCGGACCGTCTCCGCGAGCTCGGGAGCATGATAGCGGCGCGGGCCGACGAGGAAGAGATATTCTTCAGGGACCTGCTGGCTTTGAGCAAAGAAAGATAAAAAGAACCGATAACGGACAGGAGCTTGTATATGGAAGAGCTGAAACAGGAAATAAAGCTTCTTATCATGGAAGTGCTGGGAATCACCGACGTTGAGCCGGACGAGGTAGGGAACGACGATGCGCTGTTTGCCGAGGGCAATGTCATGGGCCTCGACTCGATCGATGCGCTCGAGATCGTCATGGCGCTGCAGGAAAAATACGGAGTCCGGATTGATGACAAGAACCAGTCCCGTTTCATCCTTAAGAGTATAACCACCATCTCCGAGTTCATCTCGAAAAACAGGAAGAATTGACCGGCGGCGTTCATTCCCCGCCGACGTAAAATTCATCTTTAGATACATCAATGGCACCGCGAAGCTTGCTCTGCAGCACGAGCGTGAATATGGTTTTGTGGATGACGTCTCCCCTGAACCTGGACCGGTAGAAGAGCGTGCGTCGCAGGATTTCCTTCCAAGAATAACCCATGTCACCAACCTGTTTTATCGCATCGAAAATCTCCCCGTCCCGAATGGAGGGATGGCGGAAGTTGATCAGCTTCGTGTCGTCGACCTTCCCCTCACGCCTGAGCCGTTCGTACAGCCTGGTACCCGGCAGCGCCTTTACCGGGAATACGACCGGGACTACGTTCATCTCGCGGCAGAATTCCCATGTGCGGCGGTAGGTGCCGATATCATCATCTTCATAACCGATAACGAACCAGCCCGAGACCAGTATTCCCTGGTCCTGGATGAACCGGATGTTCCGCTTCATGGTGTCGATTACGTCCGCGGATGAGTGGGCTCCCATTTTTTTCATGGCACCGGAGCCGGCGAGTGTGGCCGGGTTTATCGATTCCATGCCGATGGCGGCGTAAATAAGACCGGCCTCCGCAGCTTTTTTTATTACCGCGCGTCCTTTCTCGTCTGATGCGGCGTCCAGGTTGGCCTGGCCGGTCCAGAAGCGCTTCTTTTTTAAACCGGCGATGGCGGTGTACAGCTCGAGGTAATAGTCATAACTTGCAGGCTTCCCGAACACGGAATCGTCAAGGATATAGTAATAATTCTTAAATGAATCGACCTCGGCAATGACGTCCTGTATGGGGCGGGTCCTGAATTGCGGGCCGAAAATCTCCGTTACCGTACAGAAATCACAGTTTACAGGACATCCGCGCGAAGCGTATACCGTGTCGAAGACATAGCGGTGTTTATAGTGACTCCGGTCCGGGGAGCTCCCGGCAAGATCGGGATATCTGTTATTCTGGTGGAGCGTGTAGGGGCCGGGATCGAACGGTTTGGGCGAGCAGACGTAGAACTGCTTCAGGCGGCCGTGCCCGGCGTCCTGCACTATGACCGGCCAGAGTTCCTCTGCCTCACCAACCGCAACGGCATCGGCGTGCTGTATCGCGCGGAAGGGGACAACGGAAGGCTGGGGTCCGCCAAGGACGACTTTGACGCCGCGCCTGCGGTACTCGTCCGCGATTTCGTAGGCCCGGTTTTCAGCCGTGTAACGCATGCTGATTCCCACGAGATCGACCGGTCTGTCGAACGGGACGGCATCCTCCCAGAGAAGATCTATGAACGTATAGTCGTGACCCGGGCATGCGCCGGCCAGTATGGGAAGAGAGAGGGGCATGAACGGGTCGTTTTTACGCAGCGGATCCGTAAGTGACGAAGCCAGTATCAATGTAATTTTCATGGTGCGATCAGCTCACAATGGGGTGAAGGAAGCAATTATTTTTTTGGCACGTACCGAAGAATAACGATGCCGGACATGCGTGGATACGCCGGAACCATATCAAATCCATGCCTGGATAATGCTCAGGCCGGGCGAGCGGGAGAGGTTTTTTTTCCTGATACGGGTAAAGCCCGTTTCACGGAGCATCGCGGACACATCGGACGCGTCATGGATCCGTCCGATTGTGGAATTGAATATTTCAAGCAGGATCAAAAGCGCATTGGCGCCCATGAACCGGGACGGAGGTTTGTATCCCATATGATCAAGGATTACGACCATGCCGTCCCGCGATAAAGCGCCGCGTACTTTGCTCAGCAGCGCTAGCAGTGCTCCCCGGTCCAGGATTCGTATGATGTTGAAGAGAAGAATCACGTCATTGCCGGAGCCGATCGAACCAGTCAGGAAATCTCCCGGCTGAAAGGTAACGCGGCCCTCAAGGCCCGCTTCCCTGATGTTTTGAAGGGCAACGGGGCCGGCAGGTTCCCAGTCCAGGATGGTGCCGGACAGGCCCGGATGCTTTTTGCACAACTGGATACAATAGTAGCCGTGACTTCCGCCGAGGTCCAGGAGCGTGCGGGAGCGCCTTGGTATCCTGATGTTTTTCAAGATTGCCGGGGAGATGAGCCGCGCAGTGCACTTGAGACCCTGGTGATAGGTCGCCCAGCGGGCGGGGTCCT
>JAKJGD010000175.1 GCA_022704585.1 Spirochaetota bacterium
TCGGGCTCATGGTGCTGTTCACCGGTCCCGGCTATATAGTGTTCTTTGTCCTCAACGCGAGACGCCATGCAGCAGCACGGGAGAAGATGGACCTTCTCCACATGGTTACCTGGCTGATCCGGGGTGCCGCCATGGCCGGATTGTTCCTTTACTTCGGGCTCGGTATCACCGGGAAGCTCCGGAGCAGAGGCATCCGGTTCTCCGCCAATGACATGCTGCACATCGGCCTGATCCCGTGGATGCTCTTCATCGGCTGCGCGGTGGCGAAGCATGTAAGGGAAGCGCCGTCGCATCAATAATCATTCGGGATCCCGTCTACCCCCGATAAATGGCGGGATCACTTGGCGCGGACGTCCGTAACCCCGGCAAGCGCATGGATCAATGTTGCGCACCCGCCGTTTTGTATGTAATCGGTGTGTTCCTCCAGCGTCGCAAACGTTTTCCCGCAAATCGCGCGGCAGCGCAATTCTGAATGTGTGAACGACATGAATGTTTTCAATATTTTCTTTGCGGTCCCGTTATTAAAGTACGGGGGATTTTTACCCGGATGTTCTCTGCACCAATCCAGCTGGCCCTTCCATATTGCGGCTGCCAGCGCACCGCAGGCGTTCCCTGACAATCCCATGCCGCCGGCCAGCCCGGCAACAGTGACAGCCTCTTCTTCGCTCGCGCCCATTTTTTTCAGCGCTTCCGAAGCGCAGCTCCGCATGGGCGTTGACGGCATGTCATCCCGGGAGGACAGGCCGGCACGGGCCGCTGCAAGCGCGGGAGCGGTCCACTGCTCCGCGATATTGAAGCAGCGGAAGTTCGTGAACCCTTTCGATATCGCTTCGATCATCAATTGTGCCATACCGGTAACGGTGGAAAGGTCGTAATGAACGACCTCGCGGCAGTCGTGCGTTCCCGTTACGCGTTTATACGACTCCATGACGGATTGCGTCGACCGCACCGCCGCCGCGACCGCACGGTCGCTGTTCCCGTACAGCCGGAACGACTCGGCGCCCACCGCCAGCGCCGAACCCCAGAGCATCCCGCACTGGAAGCCGCGATGCCTCAATCCGCCGGCCAGCAGGTCCGCCGCGCGCTCTTCGTTTTCCTTTCTATGCCCGAATTCCCTGTTCAGAAGATAAAAAAAGGTTTGGGAACATGTGCCGCAATTCCGGAAAATGTCCTTTGTGTCATTCGGGGCAATTTCTTTGTTTTCCATTTCAGAATCCTTTATGAATATCAGTGCAGAGCCGGGCGGGCCCGCCGTTCCCCCGCACGAAACGCGGGGGAGCAGGACCCGCCCGGCGTTGTTCGTCTTAAGCCTGCCGCGCGGCCATGGCCTCTTTAACCTCGTGCGCGAGGGCGCCCGTGCCGATCATAACCGCGCAGAAGCGTATGATAAACGCGATTGCGTTGAAGGCGTGCCCTGCCGCGGGGATGTGCCCGGCCAGGTCCACGAGCGCCATAACGCCGCCCAGCGCCGCAAGGCCGATTATCAGCCGCGCCGTCATGCTCCTGTTCCCCGCGATGAGCCTGCCCACAAGCATGCCGGCAGGAACCGAGGACAAGAGCACGAGAAGCGCGTACATGCCCGCAGTCGCGACCCCGAAGACGAGCCCGAACGCCGGCGTTATCAGGACCGAAAGCGCCAGGAGCAGTATGAAGAGCACGATCGCGGCGACCGGCGAGAAGATCACTGCGAGGCCCCAGGCGGAGGCGTTCCACGGCTTTTGAAAGGCAAAGTCGTCGATGCGCGCGAACGCGGACGGGAACGCTCTGAAGAGAAGGAGCCCCAGGAGCATGAAGGCGACAGTCATAAACACCGTGCGCACGACGTCCCACACGGTCTCCCCCGCCCTGAATGCGGAAACCGATTCCGGCGTTTTCTTCCAGTCAAACTTGCCAATCCGGGCGTCCTTGCTGACATCAGCGGCCGATCCCGTGAACGTGAGCGTGCCGTGCACAACGGTTCCCGGAAGGACCGTCAGCTTCGTCTTTACCGGGTGACGGTCGTTCTCGTCCTTGAGATTCTCGAACCCGCTGTTGATGGTAACGTCGCCGAAGAACTCGCCGTCCAGGGTCACCGATTCGGCAAACAGCCTGACATCGCCCCTGACGCCGCCGCCCGCGATAGCGGTGCGCGCGCCGGATACGAGGCTCCCCCCGACCGTCGAGCCCTTGCGCAGCCGGACGGTCTCGCCGAACGCGTTCACGTTTTTACCGACCTTGCCGGAGAGTACCACGTTCTTGCCCGCCGCGCGAACATTGCCGAGGATCGTGCCTGAAAGGTCCACGCTCTGTCCGCCGCCGATCGCGTCGCCCTCCACCGTGCCGGACGACGCCGCTTTCTGTGCCAGGAATACGAGGTCTCCCTTGATGATGCCGTCGTTCCTGAGCATCTGTACGAACGCGAACCGGTCTCCCTCCACGGTCTCTCCCGCCTTGATTATGACGTCTTCGACCGGCTCGCCGAACGCGACAGCGCCCGTCGCCAGAAGCAGCACTGTAAATATGCCCCCGAATAGAAATTTCACTTTTTTCATTTTACTCCTCCTGATTCAATAGACTTGTTGTAAAACCTAGGCTTTCCTCAGAACCGAAACCGCCGACCTGAGTCCGACAAGCATCGAGGATGCGGCGCCCGCCACCACGACATTCCAGAACAACCTGCTCGCCGACCCTGCAAGCCCGGGGAAGAGACCACCGATAAAATCCGCGGCCAGCTGCGTTTTCCACGCTCCCGCCACGACACCGTTGAGCGTGTCTGCGGCGGCCAGCATCAACTCAACCGGTCCGTTGCCCTGTAGGGCAACGGCGAGGGCGAGTGCCAGCAGGATACCTGCCGCGGCAAGCACGGGCGCCGTGCCCGCGGGCGCCGGGGCCGGAACCGGCAGCGCCCGCACGGCGCGCATGACGGACTCGTCCAGCTCCTGCGAAGCCTCGGCAGGGGCGGCGTGCTCAAGGACGCCGATTATACCGGAAAGCAGGTCGAATCGCTTTTTACACCGGCCGCAGCTCCTGACATGATTATCGAGCAATGCGATTTCGGCTTCACCAAGGCCACGGTCAAAAAATCGCATCATCAATTCATCGTTTCTGCCGCATCGTTTCATCATAGTGCTCCATCCCAGTTCAGGCTGCCCGCAAGCATGAGGCGCGCCCGGTACAGCCTGTTTTTTACTATCGACTCGGGCTGTTTCAGCACATCGGCAATCTCCCGGTAGGAAAGCCCCTCCTGGTGAAACAGCTGCACCGGCAGCCTGTACATGTCAGGCAGGCCCTGCACCGCTTCCAGTACCCGCTCTGTTTGCTCTTCCGCGATGTATTGCTCCTC
Organism: Spirochaetota bacterium; assembly: GCA_022704585.1. The sequence continues at coordinate 3,323 of JAKJGD010000175.1, forward strand.
GGGCCCGGGCCGCGCGTCGCCCACCTCCGTGGCTGATTCTATCGGAACGGTCTCCCGCCGCTTCTTTCTCCAGTCGAAGCACGCGTTCACCGCAATGCGCGTCGCCCAGGTGGAAAACCGGTAGGCCGCGTTATACGTGCCCAGCGACTGGTAAATCCGTATGAACACGTCCTGGTACAGATCATCCGAGTCCTCGCGGGTGCCCGTGTAGTTGTATATCACGTTGTACACGAGCCTCCGGTACCGCGTCATGAGCTCGGCGAACGTCTCCGTCCGTCCCGACAGGCATTCGGCGATGATGTCAGCGTCTGTCATTTCCAAGCGGGCATTCTCCCTTTCACGGACTCGGGCGGACCGGCGATGTTGCTTCCCGTGCGTATCTGACTATATATACTGGAAAATGAATTATTTGTCTGAAAAAAATAATGTAAAGAAAAAAAATCCGAAATGAAGAACTCACGGACCAGGGCCAGGGCAGCAGGCAAGCGCCCAGACATGCTTTTGTACACCCGGTTGCTTAAGGCCGTTTCACCCGCTTACCGCGGAGGCCGATTTATAGCCGTTTATTATTAACTTGATTTTATCATGAATTTTTAGCATTATAATATAATACCTGTTTGTGTAGAGGTGATTCTTACAGGAGAGAAACAAAACAATGACAAATCCTGAAATACTTATCATTGGGCAGGGGCCGGCGGGGCTTTCCGCGGCGATTTACACTGCGCGCGCCGGCCTTGCGACACTCGTACTGGGGACTGAGCCCAAAGTGGCGGGAGACTACAGCATCGACAACTACTTCGGTTTCCCGGAAACGATTACGGGAAAGGACCTGATCGGGCGGGGCGTTTCCCAGGCGAAAAAGTTCGGCGTTGCGATCGAGCAGGAGCGGGTGCTGGGCATTCATGCCGCCGATACCGGGGGATTCATCGTCACCACGGACAGGCGGGAACTGACCGCGTGTTCCATTATACTCGCAACCGGAGTAGAGCGGAAAAAGCCGGCCATCGGCAACCTGGCTGCATTCGAAGGCCGAGGGGTGTCGTATTGTGTAAGCTGCGACGGTTATTTCTTCAAGAACAGGAAGATACTGGTGGCGGGAGAGGGTAATTACGCGGCCAAACAGGCTCTTGAATTGCTCGCATACTCCCCGACGGTAACGATCTGCACACTGGGCAAACAGACCGCCATGAACGATGAATTCGCCGCCTCCATCTCGAAAGCCGGGATACCCGTCATTCAAAAGAACATCACCGCGCTCAGGGGCGATACGCGCCTTACCGGTGTGGAGCTGGACACCGGGGAGGTCCTGGAGGCAGAAGGCCTGTTCGTGGCGGTAGGCGACGCGTCATCGGTCGATTTCGCCCGAAACCTCGGCATGTTCACAAACGGCGATTTTCTTGAGGTCGACGGCGAGCAGAAGACAAACGTCCCGGGAATATTTGCCGCCGGCGACTGCACCGGCAATTTTCTCCAGATAAGCGTTGCCGTTGGCGAGGGGGCGCGGGCGGCGAAATCGGCGATTGAACACGTGAAGAAGATTTGCCGGGCCTGATATCCGTATTCAACACGAAAAGTCTTTTGCTATAGGTTTCTTCCCAGCTCCTCGCCTTCCCGTATGGCTTCCAGCACCTGGCGCGGCTCCAGCGCGTCGCCGATGACGCGCACCTCGCCCGCGCCTGCCGCGCCGGACAGTCCGTTCACCGGGTCAGCGCCAAGCGCGAGCACCACGCAGTCCATGCCGGTGACGGCCTCCTCCGCGCCCGCGCGCTCTATAACCGCGCCGTCGGCGGTGATCCGCTTCACAATTGCGGAGGTTATAATGCGCACCTCCCGGTGCCTGAGCTTTTCCATCAGCACCTCGCGGCCCTCGCTGAACATGTCCGCGCCCGCGGCATCGGTCATCTCCACGATAGTGACGGCCGTGCGGCCAATGGTGATGTTGTCGCCCGCGTTCGCAAGGAACGAGGCGGTCTCGCATCCCACCATGCCGCCGCCCACGATGAGCACGCTCCCCGGCGGCACGTCCGCAGCGCCCGAGAGCACATCGTGCGCCGTGAGCACGTTCGCGCCGTCGGCGCCGGGGATG
>JAKJGD010000176.1 GCA_022704585.1 Spirochaetota bacterium
CATGGCAGAGGCCGAGGAGGACGAGATCCAGATCAATCCGGACGAGCTGCGTATCGACGTGTACCGCTCGTCGGGTCACGGCGGCCAGTCGGTGAACACGACCGACTCGGCCGTACGCATTACCCACCTCCCCTCGGGCATGGTGGTGACCTGCCAGGACGAGAAGTCGCAGCTCAAGAACAAGAACAAGGCGCTCCGGGTACTGCGTGCCCGGCTCCTGGAAAAGGTCAACAGCGAGCGGATGGAGCGCGAGGCGGCCCTGCGCAAGTCGATGGTGGGGTCGGGCGACCGGAGCGAGCGAATCAGGACGTACAACTTTCCACAGTCGCGCGTAACGGACCACCGGATCGGGCTTACCCTGTATTCCCTTGAAAAAGTACTCGAGGGGGAGCTGGACGCGGTCATTGAGCCCCTCAAGAAGCATGAGATAGAAGAGCAGCTGAGTAAAATTGACTTATAGCGGCGAGGTGCGGCCCGTGCGCGTTTCCCAGGTCCTTGCGGACCTATCGGACCGGATGAATGAGACCGGCATACCGAGCGCCGTCCTTGATACGGAGCTCCTGGTCGCCCATGCCCTGTGCACGGACCGTCACCGGTTGCGCGTCGGGGGCGACCGCGAGTTGACGCCTGAGGAAGAGCGGCTGATCGGGAGACTGGCGAAGAGGCGCCTCCAGTTCGAGCCCGTCGCCTACATCCTGGGAAGCAAGGAGTTTTATTCTCTCGATTTTACCGTCAACCGGAACGTGCTGATCCCCCGTCCGGAGACCGAGCTCCTGGTCGACATGGCCGTGTACTACGCCCGGCTCAACTCGTCCGTGGCCGATATCGGCACCGGGTCCGGCGCCATCGCCGTAGCGCTGAAGCACGAGCGCCCCGATCTGGACGTGCACGCGACGGACATATCTGCGAAGGCACTCGCCGTGGCGCGGAAAAACGCGACCCGGCTCCTGGGAAAGAACAGGATCAGGTTTCACCGGGGAAGCCTCTTCGAGCCGCTCAGCGGGCTTCGCTTCCAGGTGATCGCGGTGAACCCTCCTTACGTGGACCGGAAAACCGCGGGATCGCTCCAGCCGGACCTCCGGTACGAGCCCGAGTCGGCGCTCTTTGCCGGCCGCGGCGGACGCGAGGTGGTGGAGCGCGTCATACAAAAATCGGGCCGGTTCCTGTCGGACGGCGGCGTTCTCATCATGGAGATCGGTGATGACATGAAAGAGTTCGTGAAAAAAACAGGCACCGCAAGCGGATTTTCCGTCTCGGTGCTGAACGACTATTCGGGCCTGCCCCGGGTGGCGGTTATGAAAATGTAAGGCGGCGGTAGACCATGGCTGTCACACCGATCGTAACGAACCAGCTGAAGAAGATCACGACGTTTGTATATATCCTGATCCTTCTTTTCATCATCAACGTCATATCGGTCCTCAGGATCAAGTGGGACGTTATCCCCATCATCGTGAACGTCTACCTCTACGTGTTCTCGTTTTACCTGATATTCAACTACTCCCTCGTTGAAATTCCGCCCCTCAGGCAGGAATACCGGAGCGTCCATCCCCGGCTCGGCACATTCATACTCTTCATCAAGACGCGGGTGGTCCCCTTTGTCATAATCTATTCCACGACCGTAATCTATACCCTGATAAACTACCTGGACAAGGAGCACTGGCCCTGGAGCCCCATCCTGGAGCTGCTCGACGGGCGGTTCTCAAACATGGTGTTCTATTCGCTCATCCTGCTCATAATCCTGAAATTCAGCAGGCGGCCAAAGATCACCCTCCTCCTGTTCGTCGCTGCTGCGGCGCTCTATTTCCTCATTTACCAGCTGGTGTTCCTGTTCTCGCCCAGCGGTTCCATCATGTCGGGATTGAAGTTCTTCCAGATAACGCTCCTGCTCGTCATGATCATTTTCGAGTTCGTATCAGAGCGTTTCGTCTTCGACCGGAAAAAGGTCCTGAAATCAATAGGCACCGGCGCCATCATGGGGCTTCTCATGTACATGTCGTTCGCCGGCACGCTGATCTGGATTTACAAGTTCGAGCCGTACGCATCATTCCAGCAGGCCCGGGCCGGACAGATACTGATGCGCATGGGGTATTCCTTCCCTCTCAATAACTTCAAGTCGATCGTCACGGAAACCTCGGACCCCTATCTTCTCTACGACCTGATCTACTATTCCCGGGCCTATCACCGGCCTATCAATATTTCGCCGGCGGAATGGGAGAACCTCATACTCTCGGGCTCGATGGAGGTCGCGAATATAATCTCCTTCTACCTGCAGACCCTCAATATCACGGTATCCTACCCCCAGATCATGTCATACGCGGAGCGGCGCTCGATCGATTCGGGGGAGATACTGGTGAACGGCACCTTCTACATCAGGTATTCGTCCCGGTATTGCGAGGAAAACATCCAGGACATGATCGAACGCTACGGCAGGGGCAACCGGTATTTCAAGGTATGGCTCATACGCGTCACGGCCGAATCCAAATGCCTTTCCTCAATACCGTTTCTCATAAGCCTGCTGACGGATATCGATCCCATGCTCTCGCAGGAGGCCTACAACTCTCTCTCCAAGATATGCGACATGGATCCGGCGAAGGCCCCGGACACCCGCATCAACTCCCCGTCCGTGATCATGAAGTTCAACGAATTTTATCTGCGCTCACGCACAAAGCCCTGATCGGGCATTCGCCGCAGAGCGGTTTGCGGGCCGTGCACAGCGTCCTGCCGTGCCGTATCAGCAAAAGGTGTGATAGTTTCCAGAGGCGCTCGGGGATGAGCGAGGTAAGCGCCCGCTCGACTTCAAGCGGGTCCCGGGAGCCCGTGTAGGCGAGCCGGCCGGCAATCCGGATGATGTGGGTGTCAACGGCGAGCGCCGGCGTGTCGAAGCCCATCGAGAGGATGACGTTCGCGGATTTCCTCCCGATTCCGGGCAGGCGGACCAGCTCCTCGCGGGTCGAGGGGAGACGGCCGTCGTGCTCCGCGGTGACCGTCTGTGCGAGGCCGATAATATTCTTCGCCTTCACGTGGTAGAAGCCGGTACTGCGTATGATACTCTCAACGTCAGCCAGGCGCGCCAGGCCCAGGCTTGCGAAATCAGGATACTTTTTGAACAGCGCGCCGGTCACCCCGTTGACCTGGCGGTCGGTCGTTTGCGCGGAGAGCACGACAGCCACGGCAAGCTGGTACAGGCTGCGGTATTTCAGGTCAGGCTTCACGTCGGGATAGTGCTTCCTGAGTGCCCGGATGATCTTGTCGGATTTGTCTTTCGTCATTTTCATAGTATACGCAGGCTGTGTTATGGATTCTCTTTGTCATCGCGAGCGCAGCGCCCTTCGACTTCGCTCAGGGCCACCCGGTTGCCGAGCGGAGTCGAGGCATGCTTCGTCGCCCGCATGAATAATGAGGGCTCATCGCAATGACAATTATGCTTTCAGATCGCCGTTGTGCTCCATCCGCATCAACAGGTCCCGCGCTTTTTCCAGCGCCTTTGCCCTGTGGCTGATGCGGTTTTTTTCTTCAAGCGGCAGCTCCGCCATGGTCATCCCCCGGCCGGGCAGGAAGAATATGGGATCGTATCCGAAGCCGCGGGTCCCTTTTATCTCTTCGGCTATGACGCCGCCGCACTCGCCTTCGGTGAAAACGCACCTGCCGTCGGGGCCGCAGATGGCGATAACGCACACGAACCGCGCGGCCCGTTGCGCCGGCGGCACGCCCCGCATCTCGTCGAGCACCGTGCGGTTGCGGTCCTCGTCGGTGGCCGACTCGCCGGCATAACGGGCCGAATACACGCCCGGGCGGCCGTCGAGGGCATCGATCACAAGGCCGGAATCGTCCGCCATCGAAAGGTGCCCCGTGAACGCGGCGATCCCGCGGGCCTTCTTTTCCGCGTTGTCGCGGAAGGTCTCCCCGTCCTCGACGATCTCCGGCGGGTCAGGGTACCTGCCGAGCGGAACGAGCTCGAGCCCCGGCACGTCCTCGAACTTGTCCTGGATTTCTATAATCTTGTTCCTGTTGTTCGTCGCTATGACCAGTTTCATGATGTGCGATAACCAGTGGTTTAACGGTATTCTCTGCCGGTGCCCGGGTCCTGGATCCCGGGCCGCCGGCATGATGAAAATCGCCATTTTTTCTATCTTAATGATAAAAACAGATTGAAATACCGGCTGAAATTTATCAAATATTATTTGAGCGACCGGACATGAAACTATCAATAATTGAAATGATATTCCTCCTCAGCTTCGACATCTCGATGGCCGCCATACTCTTTTATCTATATTTACAGTACCACATTGTGCACAGCAAGATGGTCTACATACTCCTTGGCGTCATTATCCTCATGATCATTCTGCGCGCCGTGACGTTCGCCCTGAGCAACTGGTTCATATACCGGCGCAGGATAAAAACCATCAAGAGGGTGGTCGCGGACTTCAAGAAGGGCAAGTTCACACAAACCGGCAGGGAGATACGGGTCGATAACGAGCTCGATGAAATACTCAAGGAGCTGATGATCGCCGGGCGGCACCTGGACAGCATCATGACGGCGCAGAAGAAGGAGATCGATAATTTCAACGAGCTGTACAACAGTATCATTTTTTCGATCAGCGCATATTTTATTGTTCTGGGGGAGGACGACAAGGTCCTGTTCGCGAATGACGGGTTTTACAAGAAGTTCCAGTTCGAGCGCGAAGAGATCTACAACAAGAGGATCGAGGACATCTTTTATTTCGTCAATGCGCGGCTCAAGGGCGGGATTGCCGAGGTGCGGGCGGGGGGAAAGACGGTCGTGCTTGAGAAGACCCACCTCCTGACCCTCAACAAGGTCTCCATCATAGCCGATATCAAGATATCGAACATCATCGTCAAGGACGCCAACCAGGTTATCGTCGTCATCGACGACATGACCAAGAAGCTCCGTAACGATTACCAGATATCGCTCATGAGCCAGATCTCCGAGTCGATCAGGAAGGACGATGAGATCGAGCGGGTCCTGTTCACCATACTGACCGGCGTCACCTCGGGCACGGGGCTCGGCTTCAACCGTGCCATGCTGTTCCTTGTTGAGGACGGGCGCCTGGTGGGGAAAATGGCCGTGGGGCCGGATTCTTTCGAGGAGGCAATCGAGATATGGACCGCCGCGTCCTCCGTCCCGGAAGGGGCGGAGCAGGGACCCGGCGCGGCGGTAATGACCGCCGGCATATCGCTGCTCAACAGGGTCCTGTCCGCCAGCTTTCCCGTACGGGACGGGAACATCTTCACGCGCACCCTTGCCGACCGGGAGAGTGTGCATATCACCGATTCCTGGAATGACGAGCGGGTTTCACCCGAGGTCCGCGCGCTCATGGACGTGAAGGAGTTCATCATTTCGCCACTGGTCGTGGTGAACAAGGCGATCGGGATCATCGTG
>JAKJGD010000177.1 GCA_022704585.1 Spirochaetota bacterium
GCTGTTTTATCACAAGGGAGGCCAGGAAAAATTCGAGCTGGAGCCGATCGAGCGGAACGCGTCGATCATACGCTGGTTTGTCCGCAACCAGGAGATCCTGCAGTTGTCGAGGGTTTACACCGACGACAAGTCCTTCGCCGAGGTACGGGACGAGATCGCGGAGTTCTTCAACGAGAACGGCGTCCAGGTCATCCTGCCGGTGTATTACGAGCGGCGGCTGGTCGGCCTTCTCTGCCTGGGAGTCAAGGAGACCCTGGCCGGCTTCCATTCGGACGAGATCGGCAAGCTGAAGTACCTGCATGCAAAGAGCAATGACTTCATTTCCAATGCGCTCAGTTACGGGAAAGCGGTGAAGGAGCAGATGATCAGCCGGACCCTGGACCTCTCGGCCGCGATCAGCCAGAGCGCTGTGCCCCAGTCGCTGCCGAATATCGGGAACGTCAAGTTCGGCGCTTTCGTCATACCCAAGTATGTGCAGGGGAGCGATTACTTCGATTTTATCAGGCCGGGAGAGCAGGGCGTCGGCGTCATAGCGACCGACATCTCGGGCATAGGCGTCAACAGCGCGCTTAACTCGGTTCTCCTCAGGTCGGCGTTCCACGCGAGTATCCACGATGCGCCTTCCACCTCGACCGTCATGGGGAACATCAACCGGGTCCTCTACGACTACGGCCGGGGTAAGGGGGGGCTGGTAACCGCCTACTATTTATACTACGATATCAAGTCAATGCGGCTCATGTACTCGAATGCCGGTTATCCGGCGCTTGAGCTTTTCAGGATAGAGAAAAACAATTTCGATAGCCTTGATGCCGAGGGCATCCCGCTCGGTTACGATTTCAATACCTCATACGGGAGCGGGCGGACCGATCTTGTCCGGGGCGATATCGGCATACTCTATTCAAAAACCCTGACGAACTCGAAGAACCAGAAGGGCGACGAATACGGTGTGCTCAGGCTCCGGGGCACTGTCATGGAGAACCGCACGCGCAACGCCTCGGATATTGCAGCACAGATCAAGATATCCTTCGAGTCCTTCATGGGCCTGTCGTCTCCCGAATCGGATGTTGTGCTTATCGTATTTAAGATAGTCTGACCCATGTCCCCGACCCGCCTTGCAGGTATTCTTTCCTCGACACCCCTCCCATGGGAAACCGGGCGAATATGAAATTTTTTATATAAGAATCTGAAAAAAATCCAACCCCCTGTTGACTTTTTATTTTATTTTGTATAAAATATAGATGATAGTCGGGCGGGTATACATAAAGTTAATTATTACAATCCACAGCGATGTTATGATAGCTTATATAACATGATACAAGCCACTTGATACAACATTCATTTATACATGCAATGAAATACCGGAGGCCTTGATGAGCGGCAAGCAAAATCAGATTAATCGTGCGTTTATCGGCGAGAGCGATGACGTGGTTCTGTCCAATTCAATTTTCGGCGAACGATGCTGTGAGGAGTTCAGGGAAATCGACAAGCATGAGATCATCTCCAGGATGGCGGATATTCTCGGACCGGATCCGATCAACCTGCACCTGGCGGAAGATCTTCTCAACCAGATGAAATTCGAGATCGCGAAATATGTGATACATCATGAGTATTGCAAGTGCAACAGCATCCGCTCCCAGCTGCTGTTGTGGCTCGACAGCAAGATCAACCCGGATAACGCGAGGAAGCTGTCCAGCTTCATCGAGAAGTATTTGAAGTAGCTCCTCCGTGATGTGCGGTGCGGTCGCGAGGCCGCGCCGCCCGGCTCAGACCCTGACATACTGAAAAATCCCAATGACGGACGACGGCCGTGAATAACAAGTCGCTTCTCCTGCATGCCTGTTGCGCTCCCTGCGTGAGCTACGTGTATGAGTTGTTCGCGGGCACCCATGATGTAACCGTTTTCTTTTACAATCCGAACATAGCGCCCCGTCCCGAATACGACAGTCGACTGGCGGAGCTGGAGCGGTTCGCGGCAACGCGGGGCTTCCCGCTTGTCACCGGCGGACACGATGCGCGGGAATGGACGCTGCGCGTGAAGCAGTACCGCTTTCTCGGCGAGCGGTCACGCCGCTGCCGCGAATGCATCCGCATGAGGCTTGAAGAGTCGTTCAGGAAGGCTGCGGAGACTGGGATCGCGGCAGTCGCCACTTCGCTCTCGGTCAGTCCTCACAAGGACGCGGCCATGATCAACGGAATCGGTAAAGAGCTGGAGGCGCTCTGGGGCGTGCAATTCATCGAGGGTGACTTCAAAAAGTCCGACGGGTACCGTAAATCGGTAGAGCTGTCGCGCGTCTATGGGTTTTATCGCCAGAATTACTGCGGGTGCGTTTATTCGAAGCTCGAGCGGAGCGGGGAGTCGGAGTGGACCCGCAAAGCCGCTCAGTCCAGCCAGCGGATGTCCTCGTAGTTCCTTACCTTCTGCCGCTCAAGCATCTTCTTCCATTTTCTATCCACCCGCGCTCCTCCCAGGTCCGCGTTGGTCAGGTTCGCGTTTTCCAGGCTCGCGTTGTCCAGGTTGGCCTTCCGCATGTCGGCATTGATCAGCGTGGCCCCCTGTAATACGGCTTTGAAGAAGTTCGCGTCGGTCAGGACCGCGTTGATCAGGTTCGCACCCGTGAGCCTGGCTTCAGCCAGGTTTGCCTGGATGAGGCGCGCTCCGCACAGGTCGGCCGCGGTCAGGTCGGCGCCCTTGAGCCGTGCTCCTTCGAGGTTCGCCGTCCTGAGGCTGACATCCTTGAGCGAGGCAGCCTCGAAATTCACCCATGTGAGGTTGGCGCCGGTGAGGTCGGCTGAATCGAGCCGTGCGGCCTCGCAGTTCGCCTTTTTCATGTTGGCGCCCCTGAGAATCGACCACGACAGCTCGGCGCCGCCCAGATCTGCGCCGGCAAGGTTGATGTCCCGGCAGTTTGCGCCGATGAGGTCGGCGCCGTTCAGGTTGACGCCCTTCAGCGACACGCCGGAGAGGTTGGACTTCGAAAGGACCGCGCCCTTGAGCCGTATGCTGGCGAGGTTAGAACTGGTGAGGTTGACGCGGACAAGGCGCGCCTTGCTCAGGTTGGCATTTTTTAACTTTGCCCCATGAAGGTTAGCCCAGGTAAGGTTCGCGCCGTTGAGCTGCGCGCCGGTCAGGTCGGCGCCCCGCATATCGGCGCCGGAGAGGTTCGCGCCGACCAGGTTCGCGCCGGAGAGGTCCGCTCCTCGCAGGTCGGCATTGCCCAGGTTGGCAACTTCAAGCTTGGCGTTTGCGAGCTCCGCGCCCCTGAGGTTCGCGTTGCTCAGGTCGCCGTCACCCCGCATCGCGTAGTTGTAGTCCGATTTTTTCTGGACACTCGGGAGCACGCACCCTGCCGCTGACGCGGCCAGGATCAGTATGGCTGGAACCGTAAAAAAAGATCGTGTCATGTCATGCATCTCTCGTAAGGATTATCCGGCCGTTCACCGTGCCGGTCAAGGCTACTTGCTTTCCGGGTCCAGGACCTCTTCGCCCTGTCCCGCCTGGCTTGAGGCCTGCTGGATCGTGCGCCTGTTCGCGTCCGTCAATGACGCCCCTTTCTGCTGAAGCAGGGAGGCAATATCGGTATGTCCGTTAACCATCGCCTTCATGATCGCGGTATAGCCCGTCCTGTCGGCGCTGTTCAGGCCGGCGCCGGCACCGAGAAGGAGCTCCACTGCCTCGAGCTCGCCGCTCGCGGCCGCCTTGATCAGGGCGGTCTGCCCGGTATTGTCAGCCTCGTCCACGCTCGCGCCTTTAGACAGAAGGAGCCTGGCGATCTCAAGGTTGCCTTCTCCCGCCGCATTCATCAGTGCCGTCGAGCCGTCGCCGCTCCTCGCGTTCACGTCTGCGCCGCGGCTTACCAGCACCGAGGCTATATCTGCGTAGTCCTCTTCGGCGGCTATGATGAGGGCCGTTCGGCCGGAACCGGCGTCCTCGCGCGCATTCACGTCTGCGCCGCGCGCAATCAGGCCGTTGACCCGCGCGGTATCGCCTTTGGCGACTGCGGCGACGAACTGCCTGCTGATCTCGGACTTGACCGAGCAGGCTGCGGCGAGCGCAACGAAAAGGAGCGGCAGATATCTGTAAATCATTGGCGTGCCCCGCTGAACGAATCTATCGTAACACTATGAACGGCCACGTTTAATAAAAGTCAAATACATTTATTTGTTATACAGTCATAGTTTATTCCTTGACCGGGAGCCGCTCAGGTATTATACTGTTAATATAATTAAAAACATCTGTGGATTTAACCGCTGCGGCGCGTGTCGGAGCGGAGCGGTTTGTTGTTTTAAAAAAAACAAAAGGAGTGTTCCCATGAAAAAGCCTGTTGCTCTATTCGTTATCCTGTTTTCAATAGCAGCCTTTATATCCTGCGGCGGCGAAAATATCAAGCCGACAGGAAACAAGGTCGTTGATGAGCTTAACACGAAGCTTTCAACGGTGACTATAACCGGGTTCCCGTCCGGCAAGGAGTCTTCGAATGCGACCTGGGACCTCAAGCTGACGATAGCGATCCCCATCGTGAAAGAGGTACTCCCCAGGGTTCCGGGCGGATGGTTTTTACAGGTAACCGGCCATTCCGATGCGGAAGGCGGCATTACCGCGGAGAACAATTACAAGCTGAGCGCGGCACGCGCCAAGATGGTGTTTGACCGGCTCAGGGAAAAAGGGGTCAGGGACACCAAGCTTACCCAGAAGGGCGTGGCCGGAACGATGATGAGCGGGAAATGCGGCAAGTATGGCGCATGCCAGCGACGCGTCTCTTTCAGAATCGTGCCGAAGTGACGCGTCGTTTAAGAGCCGACTGATTTCATAATAATAACATTGCATAATGCGAGCAACGCCGGCCTGCGGGAATACCTGTACGCCGGCGTTTGATTACGGTCCGCGGTCCGCCCGTTTTTTTCTCCCGCGCCTGCCTTTTTTTTATTCCTGCCGTCTTCCATTCGTAGTACGTGATGATGAGTAAATTAAACCGCGAACAATACCTGGCCTCCCGGGCAGACAGCGGTGTGAGCCTTGTCCTGGCGGGGGCGGGAACCGGCAAGACGAAAACCCTTGTGGAAAAGGTGGGGAACGTCATACGCGATCTGCCGCTGGACCCCGGGCGGGTACTGGTACTCACATTCAGCCGCAAGGCCGCGGAAGAGCTGAGAACGCGCATTGCCGCCGGGAGCGGCGGAACGGGCGTCATCGCGTCCACGTTTCACGCGTTCTGCCTGGATCTGATCCTGGAGAACTGGGAGCGGCTCGCTGCGCCGCGCCGCTTCTCCGGCCCCCCGTCCGTCATCGATAAGGATACCCGTGCGCGTATCATCCGCGATCTGGTCAGGGTGGACCTCGGATGCTTCCTGGGGGTGCCCCAGGAGGTGGTGGTCGGCCTTCTGGAC
>JAKJGD010000178.1 GCA_022704585.1 Spirochaetota bacterium
TCGAACACGATGGTATTGATGCCCAGGGCCCTGTACCGCTCCAGGTTCTTCAGTATCATGCCCGAGCCGACCGAGGTGCCGGTGAAATAGAGGCCCCGCGCGGTAATAAGCGGCGGAAGCGATCGGTTCTTCACGTCCGTAAGGAGACCGGGCAGCGCATTGGGGACCAGGACAGCCGTGCCGGCCGGCACATCTCCGTTTTTCAGGCCGTTGTATTCGCGTATGTCGCCTGCCAGGCGCGAGGCCCGAAGATATTCGGTGTAGCGGACGGCTTCTTCCGCGATCTCGCCAGCACCGGTATCTCCGCCGGCGCGGTAAAGGAGCATGCCGCCGGCCCGGAAGAAGCCGCGGGGCAGGTCACGGTAGGTGTGCAGCCAGCCGCGGTAACGCGCGTGGTCGACGATCGTCAGGGAACCCTCCCCGTAGGGGAACAGGACCTCAGCCGTTTCCAGGTAGGAGCCGATCAGGTAGTCCCGTCCGGTCAGTATCGCCCGGTAATTGACTGCGACCCCCAGCGACAGGGTTGCGGCCGCAAAAACTGCTACTATGATTTGTCTCGTGTATGTATTCATGGCATGCTTCTATATGTACAGGACATAATATAGGCCCCTGTTTATCAATGATTTTTTTTCCCGTGCGGCCGCCGGCGGCGAATCGCGCGATACCGGGCCTGTTTTTTTATTGATTTAAAACAAGCCGGCGTCCATAGTATCTCCGGTTGCATACGACCAATCAATAACGGCGCTTAATGACCACTGAACAGAGGACAACCGGGGGTGCGGGCAGGGGGGCGGTCGATTACATCGGCGCCAGGATCATGACGTCCTGGGCCGGCTTGCGTGATTTCGGCGCGTACGTGGTTTCCATTGCCAGGTCCCTGAAGTCGCTTCGCTTCATCAGAAAAGACGCGATCAACACTATTATCTTCAGCCAGACCCGGTTCACCGGGATCGACGCGCTGCCGTTCGTCACGGTCGTGGCCGTGCTGGTGGGCGGCGTTGTCATTATCCAGAGCATGACCAATCTGCCGAAGATAGGCATTGCCGGGTATTTCGGCAACCTCCTGGTCATTATCATCGTCCGGGAGCTCGGCCCGCTGGTCACGGCCCTCATCGTCGTGAGCCGGTCCGGGACCGCGATGGCGACGGAGATCGCGACGCAGAAGTGGAGCCGCGAGATCCTTTCCCTGGAGATTGCCGGCGTCGACCCGCGTCTCTACATCGTGGTCCCGCGTCTCGTTGCCTTCACGATCTCGATCTTCTGCCTGACCGTCTTTTTCGATATTGCCGCATTCCTGGGCGGGTACCTCATATCCCTCACGACGATATACGTGCCGATGGACGTCTTTTTCCGGGACCTGGCCACGACGTTTTCCCTGAATGACCTTGCCGCGACCCTGATTAAAAGCGTCATCTTCGGGACCCTTATACCCCTCATCAGCTGTTACTACGGGATGATGCCCCGGTCCAAGTTCGAGATACCCATATTCGCGTCCCGCGCGGTGAGCCGGTCGCTCTTCGCTATCATCATACTGAACGTCATCATCTCGGTTTCGTTCTATTTTAACTGGGTGGAGTGAGGCTGTGACGCCGCTGGTCGAGTTCAAAAACGTCTCCTGCGAGGCGCCCGGGTACGAACCGCTTGCCGGGCTGTCGTTCTCGCTGCGCGAGGGGGAAAACGCTGTATTTTTCGGTATCGAGGGGTCCGGCATCAAGACCATCACCCCGCTTCTCCTGGGCGTCGAGGGCCGGTGCGGGGGCGAGATTATGTTCCGCGGGGAACCGGTGGGGGAGCTCGACTACCTGGCAAGGCTGCGCTACCTGAACCGCATCGGGTACCTGCACGGCGATTACGGCCTCCTCTCCAACAAGACGGTCGAACAGAACATATCCCTCCGCCTCGAGTATTATTCCGAGTATTCCCGGGAGGAGATCAGGGCGATCACCACGCGGCTCATGACGGACCTGCGCATCCTGGACCGGCGCGCGGCCCGTCCCGTCGAGCTCACCCGCTCGCAGATTCTCCGGACCGCGTACGCGCGGGCAGTCGCCCACAACCCGGACCTTCTCCTGATCGAATTCGCCCTCATCGACCAGTCCCCGCTCGATATCATTTCGTTCATGGATGTCATGAGGTCCCGGACCGCGAACCCGGAAAAATCGGTGATGTTCATGACTTACGAACCGCAAAAATTTGTTGATTTTGCCGACGCATTTCACATGCTGTATCAGGGCAGGATCGTGTTTTCGGGAACGAGGGACGACTTCTTCCGGTCCGGCAACCCGTTCCTTGCCCAGTACCGGGACGTGTCCCTGCGGGGGCCGATGGATATCAGGTAACCGGATAAAGCCATGATCAGGATCGACAGGAAAAAAATAATCGAATCGATGCGACGGAGCCTGGGCAGGACCGAGTTCAGGGTGGGGCTGTTCGCCATCATACCGGTCGCGCTGATCGTGATGGTCATCCTTGTCAACCTCGGCTATTCCCTGGCGTCGTCCACCATTGACGTGTACGTGAAGGTGAACAGCATCACCTCGCTGCAGAAGGGGACGCCGGTGCAGGTAAAGGGATACCGGCTGGGCCGCGTTGTAGAGATCAGGCCCATCTTCAAGCCGGCGCTCCATTTCCTGGCCACGCTCCGGATACGCAAAGACATCGAGCTGTACGAGGACTGCGCCGCCGTCATCACCAACCAGAACCTGATCGGCGATCCGGTCGTGGAGCTGCGGAACCCGGAGGCGAAGGGCGCCTTCTTACGGGAGGGCGACGTGCTTGAGGGGATCGAATCCGGCAGCATCGAGGACATCATGGCGAAGGTCAACACGCTGCTGACCGAGGCAACGACGATCATGACCCTCTACCGGGAGGTGTCGCAGGAGAGCAGGGGCGACCTCCGCAGGCTGGTGGTCAGCCTGGCTGACAGCGTCGCGAACGTGAACAATGTCATACAGAACTCGCAGAAGGACATCATCGACATCATCGGGAGCATGCGCAAGACCGCGCAGACGCTGGATGAGGTCTCGGCCGAGATTAAAAAGAACCCGATGAAGTTCCTCTTCCAGGGCAAGAAATAGACGGCCCCACCGCACGCCTTATTTTTTCTTGTTAATGTTAACCGCTTCCAGGATACTGTACGGCTGCTTGTTCTGCGATTCGTGGTAGATCCGGATCAGTATCTCCGCGAGGATCCCGATCTGGATAAAGAGCACGCTCAGCACGATGAGGAGCACCGTGAGGAGCAGGAACGGGTTCCTCGACATCGAATGGTTGAGGAACACCTTCATCAGTATAACCGCCGTCCCGCTGAGAACGCTCAGCACGAGCATTATGAAGCCGGTGCCCCCGAACACGTAGATCGGCTTCGTCGAGTATTTCCCCAGGAAGGAGACGGTTATGAGGTCCAGGATAACCTTGAAGGTTCGTATGATCCCGTACTTGGAGCTGCCGTACTTGCGGGGGTGGTGCGTGACCGGGATCTCGGTGATGTTCGCGCCGATCCAGGAGGCATGCACCGGTATGAAGCGGTGCATCTCGCCGTAGAGGTTCACCTGCTTCAGGAGGTCGCTGCGGTACGCCTTCAGGGAGCACCCCAGGTCATGGAGCTTCACGCCGGTGACTTTCGCGATCAGCCAGTTGGCGATCTTCGACGGGATTGTGCGGCTGATCAGCTTGTCCTTCCGCTTCTTCCGCCATCCGCTCACCACGTCGTACCCTTCCTCGATTTTATGCAGCAGCGTGCCAATGTCGTTCGGGTCGTTCTGTAAATCGGAATCCATGAACACGATGACATCGCCGGTCGCATGGTCAATGCCCGCCGACATGGCGGCCGTCTGCCCGAAGTTGCGGCGGAACAGGACCGCCTTGATGTTGCGGTCGGCAAGGGCTATGTCCCGGAGGATGTCGGGCGAGGCGTCCCTGCTGCCGTCATCAATGAAGATGACCTCGTAGGTCACGCCGAGCGGCTTCAGGGCCTTTACGATCTCCTCGTACTGGAGGCGGATGTTGCCCTCCTCGTTGTATACGGGCAGTACCACTGACAGGTACGGGTGCTTCGGTACGCTTTTTCTGGCGGATTTCTTCGCGGGCATGATTGTACTCCACAGCGAGCTGGCTTAATTTTTTCTTGCAAAAAGCAAGGGTAACGGGGTATCTGCTTTATTACAAACATTTTTTTTGAAATGTTGCGTGTATGAGCCCCGTGATCCGTGTCATTGCGAGGAGCCGCCCTCCGGGTGGCGACGAAGCAATCTGTATAATGACAGGAAATTGTTGTATTTAGAGTGAATGGGCCTTCTCGGGGTAATGGGCGGCGCGCTTCGCTGCCCTCGCGGTGACAACGGGAACGGTTCCGCCATAATTCGATTTTATTTTGCAGTGGATATAAAATCATGAACAAATCCACCCTCTCCCACGTCGTCGAACCCCTGCGCGAGATGCTGGGCCAGTATGATTTCGTCCTTCGCGGCTTTCGCGAGCGGAGCGGCATGAAGCTTGCCGCGGTCACCTGCGACTTCCTGCCCGCGGAGATTGTTTCCTGCCCCGGGCTTGTCCCGCTGCGGCTTCCTTCTTTCATAACGGGCCGGTGCGTCGCCGCGGGTGTACCGGCCCTCGGCGGCCTGTCGGAAACGTACGACTGCCTGGTCGTCCCGTCCGGGTGCGCGGGCAGGCACGGGATCGGGGAGCCGGGCGTCCCGGTGCATGAGTTCGCGTACCCATCCGGCTGGGGCGGGGAGGCGCGCCGGAAGATGGAGGCCGCGCTCGAAGGCCTGCTCCGGGCTGAAGGGCTCCCCGGCCCGGAATCACTGGACCGGGAAAGACTCCGCGCGGCCACGATTGAGTATAACGCATACCGGAGGCTGGCCCGGGGCATCGCGTCCGTGCGGAAGGAAAAGCCGGACTGCCTCTCGTGCGCGGACCTGGCCGTCGTGTTCGAGGCGGCTGTCGTGTTCCCTCCGGCCGTCGCGGCCGGGCACCTGGCGTCCATCCTCGACGCGCTGAACCGCGCGGAGAGCGAGGGGCCGGGCGGCATGGTGCCCGTTCTGGCGCACGCGAGCTTCGCCGGCGGCGCGTCCCTGCTGGACGGGATCGAGGACGCGGGCTGCCTGGTCGTCGAGGATGACCTGTGCGGCGGGAGGAGGGAGCTCGACATGTCGTACAACCACGAGGCGGGGGACCTGTTCGCCGAGATACTGGACGCGTTCTCCTACCGCCCCCGGTGCCCCTCGGTGCGCCCGCTCGGGGAGCGCGTGGAGCTTTTCTATTCCATGCTGAAGAGCCACGGCATCGAGGCGGTCATAATCATCGAGGACCTCTGCTGCCCGGCACGCGCGCGTGACATCGGCGAGCTCAGGGTACGGCTTATGCGGGCGGGCG
>JAKJGD010000179.1 GCA_022704585.1 Spirochaetota bacterium
CATGACCGTGCCTATGGACATGACCGTTACGCCGAGCACGAGCTCGTGGAGCCGGTCGGAGAAGTATATATAGGAGATGCTGCCGTCAGCCAGGAACGACCCGAGCAGCGTGGCGACCAGGATGTTGACCTGATGGATGCCCATGCCCGCCATGCCGAGGAGGCCGTTACGGAAGATCCTGCCGATCTCGGGGTGCCCGAGATTCAGGGAGAGCTTCATCCTGAATCCGGCCCGCACCATGAACGGTATCTGCAATGCAAGCTGGAGCACACCGCCGGCCATCACGCCCGCTGACACCGCGTAGAGAGGGTCCGCGAACAGGCGGCCGGACAGGAGAATGCCGGAAATGATGCCGGCGTTCAGGAGCACGGGGGCAAAGGCCGGCGCGAAAAAGCGACGGTGCGAATTGAGAACCCCCATGCAGAAGGCAAGGACACCGGCAACGGCAACATAGGGGACCATGATCCTGAACATGACGACGGTCCGTTCGATCCGCGCCTGGTCCTCGAAACCCATCGCGAGGACCGGAACCAGCGCGGGCGCACAGAGGACCCCGGCCGCGGCCGCGAACACCCCGGCTGCGAGTACCGCGGCCAGGGTCTTCTGCGCCAGCTCGAGCGCTTCACGGCCGCCGCGGGTCATCAAATAATCGGTATAGACCGGGATGAAGGTCACGGTGAGCACCCCCTCGGTGAGGAGCCGGCGCGCCAGGTTCGGGACCCGGAACGCGGCGTAGAACGCGTCGGTCGCGCCGTTCGCGCTGAAGAGCGCGGCCATGAGCATGTCCCGTGCAAGTCCCAGCACCCTGCTCGCAAGGGTCGAGGCCGCGACCATGCCGGTTGAGCGGAATAATCTTCCCATGCGGCAATGCTAACCGGGCGCGCCGGTAATATTCAAGCACATTTGAGCCCCGGGGACTCAAATCGGCACTCCCGGCCGGCGCCGCCGGAAGGCGACGGACAAATATCTTGACATGCCTCATCCTGAATAGTAGTCTTGCCGGCGGGTGACAGTACCGGGTTTTTGCGCCGCGCGAAGCGGCGCTGAAAAAAAATCGGCCATTTCAGGCTTCCGGAGAGTCAAACAGTCATGATCGCCGGGCGGTCCCGGGCGGCGCTTCCCGCGCGGCTCCGTGCCGCCGGCACGATAACAGGGTTGCGGCAGGCCCGGCCCGCATCGGGCGCGCCGGCCGTCCCGGACAATACAGTTGACGGAATAATGAAACGAAAAGCCTTTTTGACGACCTGCATGCTCCTTCTCGCAACGGCGCTTTTCGCCGGTTATTACGAGCAGGGCCGCAGCTTCTACGTGAAAAAAAATTACGACCGCGCCCGCGAAATGTTCCTGAAGGCCGCTGAATCGGGCGGACCGGGCGATGCGTACTATTTCCTCGGCGAGATCGAGAGGATACGGTCGAACTATCTCGAAGCCGAGAAATACTACCGCTCCGCCATCTCGCATAAGACCACCTCCCGGCAGTACCTGATCAACTCCTACTGGAACGCCCTGCTCTTTGCCGAGCAGCGCAACGATTACCCGGCCATCGCGGCTATCTGCCGGTCCATGTGGATCAGGACCGGCGACGCCGCCGCGCGGCAGAAAATCGAGACGCTCATCAACAAGCTCCTCTGGAGCGACAACAACGACGCCATCGACGATTACAATGCGGGCATGGACCTGAAGAAAAACGGCAAGGCCGCGGAGGCAATGGCGAAGTTCCAGGACGCCCTGCGCACCGATTCTTCCTTCCTCGCGCCCAGGTTCGAGATCGGCATGATGGCCTACAATGCCGGCGAGCACGACAGGGCGTCGGGCTATCTGGAGGACATCGCGGCAAAAATACCCTTCTACGCCGAAGTGCAGCTTGTCCTCGGCGACCTGCAGTTTGCCCGCCACAACTACCGGAGCGCGGTCGAGCATTATGATAAAGTCGAGGAATACGGGTTCATCGACCGCGCCGCGGAATTCCGGGTCCGGATCAAGCGGGGCACGTGCTACTACAACCTGGACGAATTTCCGTATGCGGAGAAAGAGCTCGATAAAGCGCTCTCCTACAGCGCACGCTCAACCGAAGCCCTGCTCCTCATGTCGGCCATCAAGATCAAGATGGAGAAATACACTGACGCGCTGAAGACGCTGCAGAGGGCGGGCGCGGTCAGCCCTGACAATCCGGAGATACAGTACCAGCTGGGCAGCGTCTATTACAAGCAGGACGACCCGCGCTACACGGCCTGTTTTGAGAAACTGTTCTCCCTCGCCGGAAGCAGGAAAGACGTACCTGCGAAATACCGGAAAGTCTTCCTGCTGCTGGCCCGGCACCATTACGACGCCCGGGGCTTCGAGCGCGCAGAGGCCATACTGGCCGCCTTCGACGACAAGGGCCACACCTTTGACAGCCGGCTCCTCGCGGCACGGACCGCATACCAGTTGAAGAAGTACGACGCCGCCATCGAGCAGTACGAGAAAGTAGCCCCGCCGGCCGACGACCGGTTCCTCCTGTGCAAGGCCTACGCGCTGAGCGGAAGGAGGGAGAAAGCGAAGGCCCTCCTCGCCGAGCTCGCCGCGGGCGGCGCCGGCGATTATCTCACCCGGGCCAAAAACGACCCGGTGCTTTCAAGCATGGCCCGCGAGCTTGGCGGGGGCGCAACACCAGAGCCGGACGCGACACCCCGGCCCGAGCCGAAAACCGACTCCGGCGAGAGCGGCTCCGGCGGCGCAAAATGATCCTGTCGCTACAATAATCCGGGAGTGGACCCCTGGTGAGGCACCCCCCAGCACAGAGAGCAGACCTGATTCGTATCGCGCTGATGTCGGCCGGCGCCGTGCTTATGTGTGCCGCCGGCCTGTATGCCGGCGTGACGCCCTGGCAGGCGGCCATGACGATGGTCGGCGCCGCCGCGTACCATGTCCTGGCCGGACTTGATGCCCGCGCCCCCCACGTGCCGTGCGACCATATCCAGACCGGCGAAGCCGCGGCCGGAGGGTTCACCCTCATCGCGGTAACACTGTTCATAACGGGAAATCCGATAGCAATCGCCGGAGCGGTCCTTGCCGTCATGTTCGCGTACCAGGTCTTTTTACGATACGCCATAGCGCCGGACGCGAAAGAGGCCTCGATCGTCGGGGGGGCCGTCCAGGCTGTCATCGCGGTCATTATCGCCCGCATCGCGTGGAACGCCGCGCCGGACATCTCCGTTCCCGCAGGCCGGGCCCTGACCGGGCTCGTCCCGTCGCTCCCGGCCGGCCCTGCCGCACCCGCTGTCGCCGTGCCCGTTATCCTGGCGGCGTACGCGCTCTCGCGCCTTCTGGGCCCGGAGCTCAAATCCCATGCCGAGGGCCCGGAATTCTGCTGCCTCCCGGGCCGCGAATACTCGGTCATGACCTGGTGCCTGATCGCAGCACGCTGCGCTCTTGTCACGATCGCGCTCCTCTTTTCCGGGTGGCTCTGCGGCATCGGGTTCAGTGCCGGGCGTCTTTACCGCGGCACCCTGCCCGGCATCTTCAACCTCATGGCGCTCCTGGCCTTCTCCCTGGCCATGCTCCTGGTATCGAAGGCCGCCGGCACCTTTATCGCTGCCGCCGGCGCGTATGCAGCCTCGTACGCGCTCTTCTTCCTGTACATTAAAACGAGGGGGTTGCGCTATGATAGACGTGAAACAGTGTAGCCTGTCCATTTCCGGCATCACGGTCCTTGACGATATCACGATCACGCTGAACGACGGCGAAACGATCGGCATCGTGGGAAAATCGGGATCGGGGAAGACCTCCTTTTTAAAAACGCTCGCGCACCGCATACCGGGCTACGGAGGGTCGATATCGGTCAACGGCGCCCCACTTCCCCTGTTGAAGAGCGCCCTGGAGAAGGAGGTCACCTACTGCGGACCGGCAGTCCCCGCCAACCCGGATGAAAGCCTTGGAGAGTTCCTTCTGCAGGGGCGCCTGCCGTATAAAAAGGCCTTCAGGCCTTATACCGATTACGACCGCCAGACGGTCGATGAATACGCGGACATCCTGGACCTGACGCGCCTCCGCGCAATGAAAATCGGCGCGGTACCGGACGGAGCGTTCAGGCGGGCCCTGCTGGCACGCGCCTTCGTCCGCGGGTCGCATGCCGTGCTCCTGGACAATCCGACAAGCGACCTCGACATAACCTCCGTCGTGCTGCTGCAAAAGGCCATCGCGCGCTATGTCATCGAGGGAAACCGGTTGGCCGTGGTCTGCTCGGGCGATCTGAACTTCGTTTCAGCCGTGGCTGACCGGGTGCTGGTGATGGACGGCGGCAGGATCGCTGAATCGGGCACGGTCGATATCCTGGACGCGGACCTGATAAAGCGCTATTTCGGGATTGACGTTATCATATCGAGGAACATCTACAACGGGAAGCCGCAGATACACTCTTTTCCGGAATAGAAGGGACCTAGGTGAAGAACTTGATCTTCATCTTCGCCTCGTCCACGCTCTGGGCGAAAATGAGGTAATTATACACTCCCAGCGTCTCGGCCATCTTCAATACTTCTTTCTCCGGCCAGAGTATTATCACGCGCCGGTCAAACTTTTTGGCAAAGAGAGAGGCCTGTACCAGGGCGTGCATCCCCGCCGAGGTCACCATGGTGACGTTCTCGAAGTTGATGATAAGGCTTTCGCGCTCGGTCACCTGCCTGACAATGGATATGAAATTGGGCACCGTGTGTGCGGTAAGGCTGCCGCTCATCACGAGCAGCTTGACGCCTTCGATCTCGTTGATAGAATAGTTCAGCATAGCACGTCCGCCATGACCTCTTTCATCAAACCGCCGGGAACCTGTTGATTAATGATCGGGTTGCCGAGCCCCCTGAGCAAAACAAAATTAATAGCGCCGCCGAAATTTTTCTTATCGTACTTCATGTGCTCCATTATCAGGTCTATGTCAAACGGCCTCCTGGGGGGCATCAGCCCGTAGCGCTCGATGACGCGGGCCACGCGGCCGGCCTCGTCGTCGGAGAGAATCCCCATACGCCGGGCGATCTCGACCTTCACCCGCATCCCCGCCGCGACCGCCTCACCGTGCGTGATTCCATGATAGGAGAGGCTCGACTCGATGGCGTGACCGACGGTATGGCCGAAGTTCAGTATGGCGCGAAGGTTACGCTCGCGCTCATCCTCCCGCACGATCCGCGATTTAAACGCCGCCGACAGGGACACGAGCTCGGTGACCCGATCCGGGGCCTTGATTGATTCCCGGTCGTTCTCCTCGAGAAGCGGCAGGGTCCGCTCCTCGCCGATGCAGCCGTGCTTCAGGGCCTCGGCAAGCCCGTTCCCGAGCTCCCGTTCCGGGAGGGTAGAGAGAAACTGCGTGTCGCTCACCACGAGCGCGGGCTGGTGAA